>USQP01000144.1 GCA_900556945.1 uncultured Clostridium sp. | reverse complement strand
GGCTCGGAGATGTGTATAAGAGACAGCCTTTATAGTATCTCTTGTATAATTCGAATAATTATAAATTCCATATGATGTTGACGAATTACTTACTTTTATATCAATATTAGAATTATTTATCTGAATATTAATTGTGTCCCTAGAAGTATCTGTAATATTAGAAGCATGAGTTGTATAATTATAAATACCTGTTACACTAGCATTAGAACTTGATATATCAATTGTTGAACCAGAAATATTTATATTTCTATCTCCACCTAAATCATCTATATAATTGTAAATACCATATAAAGCTCCACGGCAACCACCTTTTAATGTTCCTCCTATTATTTCAATTTTTCCAGTACTTACATTATAAATTATATATTGATCTCCCCAAAATTTAGCATCATTAATTTCAATTGTTCCTCGTTTTATATTAATATTTGCTTGATCCATATTATAAATTGCACATTTACCTAAAGTTGTACTATTTAATAAAATTTTTCCTCCATTCAATGTGAAAGTTGCATTCCCTTTATTTAAAATTGCTCTACCTGTTTTTTCTTCAATGATTCCCGTCTGTTCTTCACTTGTATCTGTTATTTCAAATTCTCCTTCATTTGCAAATTCACTATGAGCTGTAATCTTATATCCATTCAAATCAAGAATAATATTCTTTTCATTTGAAATAGTTAAACTTTCCCATTGCTCATAATCCGATAACATAGTTATTGTAGTAGCTTCTCCTACACTTTCACAAGCTGCAATTGCTTCTTTTAGTGAATCATATTTTTCTTCTCCTATACTAGCCACATATTCTGTATGTTGACTATCTATTAGAGTAGAAATATATTTATCTTCATCATAAACAGTTTGTACTTGTTTTCCTTCTGCTATACTCCCAATGTTGGCATCAATTGTTTGTGTCGTTGCGTTAACACTACCTCCTAAAAAGTCAAAGTATCCTGAATTCAAACGTACCCCATATCCACCATAATATCTAGTATCTCCTTTAGCAATAGCTGAAATCGTTCCATCTATTAATTGGATATGTCCAGACGAATCGGCATCATTTGAATAAATAGCATATATCTCACCTTTTGTATTTGTGCTTGTAATTTGCGTATTTTTATCAATTACTAAATTATAATCTCCGGAACAAGATATTTCACAATGCTGGTTATAATCATCAGAAGTCATATTTACTTGTGTGTTTTCTAATAGCACCTCATTTGGTCCACCACTTAAACTAATTCCAGAATAGCAATTTTCTACATCTAATTTTGAATCTTTTAATGTTAATTCATTATTCGAACCATAAACCTGTATTCCATAACTTTTGGACTTCATTGTAGTATGACTTATTTCTACCACAATTTTAGAATCACCTGTATTGTAGCTACCTGTTGAGCTATATAGTTTTCCATTTATGGTAGCATTTGTAACTTGAACAGAAATATTTCCCGTTGAATTAGAAGTTTGATCCTTTGAATTACTGATCCCACTATCTCCTGTTATATTTCCTCCTGCCATGGTAAAGTTAATATCATTCGAAGGATCTGTATTATACACTCCATAACTATTGCTACTTTCTATATTTACATCTTCTATCACTAAATCTTTCTGATTGTAGATTCCATAAGAATAACTATTAATATTAATGTTTTGCATGGTTAAATTTCCATTGTTACGAATTGTACTTCCAACCGCATTTGTAATTGTTCCCCTATTGCTTTCATTTGTATTTTTTATTGTCAAGGTACCTGCATTATCAATCACATATCCTGTGTTATTTGATTTCGTTATATTGTTACCATTTAAATCAATTGTTAAATTTTTTGTTTCATCAATCGTTATCACATCAATTAGTTCAATATTCTTTTTTACTACATGTATGGTTTCTTCATTATTGTCATTAATTGCTTCTTGTAAAGTCATATAATAGGTCTCTCCTACTAATGCCTGTGGAATTTCTATAATTTGAATCGTTGCTATTTGTATACCATCTTCTTCTCGAATCGAAATTCCATATTCTTCTCCTTCTGGTATCATTGCATTATTTCCTGTAATTGTTGATTTTCCCATTAAAGTTCCATCATACATATAGAAAATATTATTGTTTTGTATGGCATTTTCCTTACCCTTTATTAAAATGTTTTCTTCTACTACACCATCATCATATCCAAGAGTTAAATTACTATTATTAATAATAACGCTGTTACTTGTATTTTCAATCATTCCACCTTTTTCTATGCTATTATCTACAATTACTACCTTTCCATTATTTATAATCGTAGCTTCCGAACCTGAATTGATTTTATGATTATTTAAGTCAATCGTTATATTGGCGTTTTGTGGAATAACAATACTTTCTGTCATATCTTCAATTACTTGTACCGTTACTTGTTCATCTTGTATATCTTGAAACGCCTTTTCAAAAGATATATATTTTTGTGCTGTTCCATCTTGTTTTGTTATTAATATCTTATAACTAATTGCATCATAAGTAGCAGTATAGACCTCATCTTTTGTTACTTTTGTTTCCTTTTTATCCCATCCTGCAAACTCATATTCATAATTATCATCGGCCTCTCTTGTTGGACTCCCTGGCATTTCTATTGTATCCCCATAATGATAATCTGTTTTGGAACTTATTATCGTTCCATCATAATCTTTGAACATTATACTATACTCTATATATGTTCCTATATATTGTGCCGTATATTCTACATTATCTGTTACAATCTGATTGATTTCTGGACTCCATCCTGAAAATTCATAAGTATAGGTCTCATCCGCTTCTCTCATTGGATTATCTGGAACTTCTATCACTTCTTCATATTTATACTTTACTTTTGAAATCTCTGACCCATTATAATCCTTAAATGTTACTGTATATTGGTTTCTTTTATAAAATAATTTCAATGTTAAGCTTCCATCTCCTGAAACCAACCCGCTTACTTTTCTTTCTTGATTTTCTATGTCTTCACTAAATCCAATGTATTCTTTCGCTGTTGCTGTTACTTCTTCTCCTGTTGTTCCTTCTAAGCTTTCTGTCTCAGCTAATTCATATGTTCCATCTAGCTTTTCTTTATAATGTTCAATCTTATAGGATACTTCATTAGCTGTTTTATTTGCCGTTGCTTGTAGTTCTATGTTTCCTGCTGGTATTTGAATGATTGTATTTTGGTTTTCATTATCTGCTATTAGAGTTGCATCACTTGATATCCATTTGTTAAATATTATCACATACCCTGCTTCTTCTTTTAGAACCGCATTTATATTGACGCTTTCTCCATATTTATAACTTTTAGTTGCTATATCCACTCCGTCTAAACTTACCTCTTCTATATTTTCATCTTTTGTTAAAGTTACCGTATATTGATTTCTTTTATAAAATAATTTTAATGTTAAGCTTCCATCTCCTGAAACCAACCCGCTTACTTTTCTTTCTTGATTTT
>USQP01000143.1 GCA_900556945.1 uncultured Clostridium sp. | reverse complement strand
GCTTCGTCGGCAGCGTCAGATGTGTATAAGAGACAGAGCATAAGTAAAAGGATAATGCAAATTTCAGTTTTGAATCAATTTTTCTAAGATTTGAATGGCATTGGTAGCAGCACCTTTTCTTAAATTGTCAGCTACAACCCATAAATTAAGACCAGAGGGAACGCTAGTATCCCTTCTAATTCTTCCAACAAAAACTTCATCATTTCCATTTACTTGAGTAGCAATTGGATATTGATTTTTTTCTAAATTATCTGTGACAATAATACCTGGAAAGTTTTGCAGTAATATTCTAACATCATATAGATCAAAATCGTTTTCTAGTTCAATGTTAATCGATTCACCATGACAATTCGTAACAGGGACTCTTACCGCAGTAGCTGTAATTGGCAAATTAGGTTTATTTAAAATTTTTCTGGTTTCGTTTATCATTTTATGCTCTTCTTTTGTATAGCCATCTTCCATAAAAATATCAATATGTGGAAGGCAATTGTTATAAATGGGGTGAGGGAATTTTTTTAAATTGCTGCCATAAGATTTATTTTCTAAATCATCAATTCCATATCTACCAGAACCTGAAACTGCCTGATAAGTAGAATAAACAATTCTCTTAATTTGATAAGCATCGTCCAAAGCTTTTAAAGGAAGCACTGCTTGGATGGTAGAACAATTTGGATTAGCAATAATTCCTTGATTTTTGAATATTTCTTCTGAATTCACTTCAGGAACGACTAAGGGAACATTTTTATCCATTCTAAACATACTACTATTATCAATTACAATACATCCTTTCGAAACTGCAATGGGAGCATATTTTTTAGAAACTTCTCCTCCGGCACAAAAAATAGCATAATCAAAGTGAAAATTAAAAGAATTTTCATCTAATTCACAGAAGATATAATCTTCGCCTAAAAATTTTATTTTTTTTCCAGCAGAATTTTTAGAAGAAAAAAGAGTATAGACAACATTAGAAAAATTTCTTTCTTCCAAGACTTTTAAAACAGTTCTACCAACTAAGCCACTACTACCAACAATTGCAACTTTATATTTTCCTCTCATAATATACCTCCAATACATTAATTTATATTAAAAGTATGCAATAAAAATGAAAAAAGTTAACAAAATTAACAGGAAAATATTGCATTAATTTGTCAATGATAGTATAATAATAAATGTAGCATAATAATATTAAAAGAATATTATTAAAGAGAGAGGTAAAAAAATGGATTATTTATATATACTAAGAGAAGCTTTAGTATGGGTTATAACAATATTTTGGTTGTATCAAGTAGTGGTAAGTTTATGCTCATTGGTAAAGATAAAGGATAAACCATTAAAAGAGAAAAAAGACCATAGATTTATGGCAATCGTACCAGCTCATAATGAAGAAGCAGTTGTTGGAAATTTAATTGAAAGCTTAAAAAATCAAAATTATAATAAGGATTTATATGATATTTATGTAATTGCAGACAATTGTACCGACAATACGGCTAAAGTAGCAAAAGAAGCAGGTGCTATTGTTTATGAAAGATTTCATCATTCCAAAAAAACAAAAGGCTATGCATTAGATTGGTTTTTAAAACAAAAAATAGAAGAAGATGCGCCTTATGATGCTTTTTTTGTGTTTGATGCAGATAATATTGTACATCCAGATTTTATTAAAAATATGAATAAGAAATTGTGTCAAGGAGAAGATGTAGTACAAGGATATAGAGATATTAAGAACCCAACAGATAGTTGGATTACAGCAGGATATGCACTTTTTTATTGGACGATGCACAGATTTTACCATTTAGCAAGATACAATTTAGGATTATCACCATTATTAAATGGTACAGGATTTATGGTTAAATTTGATGTAATCAAACCTCAAGGATGGGATACTGTAACATTAACAGAGGATATTGAATTTTCGCTTAAAAGAATTATACAAGGAAAGAGATTAGGCTGGGCAACAGATGCTATTTGTTATGATGAACAACCAGTAGGATTTAAGCAAAGTTGGTCTCAAAGAAGTAGATGGACAGTAGGACATATGCAATGTATGAAAGAATATACAAAATCATTAGTAATAGCTACAAAGGAAAATAAAACAATGATGAATTTTGATGGCTTTTTATATATTGTAGGAAGCATACCATTATTTATTATAACCTTATTATTACTTGGAACGAACTTTCTAATGTATGCAGGTCATGGAATGACTCAAATGGAGTTAATCATAAATATTTTAAGATATTTCATTCCAACTTTTCTTTTGCCAATTGGAACTGCTGTAATTGCTATGTATTTAGATAAAAGACCAATTAAACCGATGCTTAAGGGATTAGCATGTTATCCATTATTTATGGGTTCATGGATATTAATAAATCTTAAATGTTTGGTTAAAAGAGAAACTACTTGGGAAAAAATTAATCATGTTAGAAATATTAAAATTGCAGATGCAGGATTACAAGAGGAAAGAAATTAAAAAAGTTGGCGTTGGTGCCAACTTTATTTCATATAATATCTGTCTTTGTTTGGTAGAAAAAGTAGAAAGGAATATGCTTAAATATGAAAAATAAAATAATAAAAAAAGAAAATGCATTACATTTAGCACTCATTATGCTAGGAGCGATACTAATTTTAATACCAGCCTTTCACACCAACATATGGTTTGATGAATCTTATAGTGTGGGGCTTGTTAAACATTCTTTTGGAGAAATATGGACAATTGGAGGAAACGATGTGCATCCAATTCTTTATTATTGGATGTTAAAAATCATAAACCTTTTATTTGGAAGTAATATTATCGTTTATCGAATTTTTTCGGCGATGGGAATCATTGTACTAGGAATATTAGGGTTTACGCATATCAAAAAAGACTTTGGAACAAAAACAGGACTGTTATTTACATTCTTGAGTCTATTTTTACCAGTTATGTTAAATTATGCTTTGGAAATTCGAATGTATTCATGGACAATCGTTTTTGTGACTCTTATGGCGATATACTTGAATCGATTTATTAAGCAAAAAAGCACTAAAAATTTGATTTTGTTCGGATTATTTAGTATCGCTAGTTGTTATATGCACTATTATGCCTTAGTTTGTGCAGGATTTATAAATCTAGGACTAATAATTCATATCATAAAAAATAAAAAGAAAATAGAGAAGAAAATAATAAAACAATTTATTTTAGTGGAAATTATACAAGTTGTTTTCTATATTCCATGGTTATTCTGTTTTATCAAGCAACTAACAAGAGTAGGAGGCGGCTTTTGGATTACAATAGAATTTCCACAAATAATGATTGATATCATTAATTTTCAATTTAAAGGAAGTCTAAATGAAATACTTCCAACCATATTTGCTATTGCTTTATGGGCCTATGTTATCTATATCATGATAAAAAATATAAGAGAAAAAAAGGATGTAAACTGACTCTTATACACATCTCCGAGCCCACGAGACGCGT
>USQP01000142.1 GCA_900556945.1 uncultured Clostridium sp. | reverse complement strand
CTTTAGGAATTTGTAAATCAACTGCTGGATTATATTTCAAAAATCCAAAATAATTTGTTGCATCCCTAAAAGAACTTTTTATTACTTTTTGATAATTTCTCACTCCTTCTTTTGTTTTACATTTTTGAGCAATTTTCAATAATGATTGATTTAAAAGAAAAGGTGTTATATAACTTAATCTGTATTTTCCTATTTCTTCCTTTAACACTTTAAATGTTTCCTTATATCTCTTTGCTGTTGAATATTTATAATTAATTTCAAAATATTCTTTCATCCAATAATCTAAATAGTCTGCATATGACATTTGTGAATCTTTTGGGCTACCACCATTTATATATTCATCATATGCTTTCATTCCTGCCATTAAAGCCTCATTTTTTGTCTTAAACCCAGATTTACTTATGTATTTCCTTTTGCCTTCAACTTTTGCTATTTCAAACTGATATTGATATACTTTACCACGTTTTCTTATATTAACCATATTACTCCTCCATTCCTTTTTGAATATTTTCACATATAAAAAAGGAATGTCAACATATTTTCAATGTCTACATTCCTTTATTTCCAATGTTTTTTGTTCGCAAATTTATATTTTTGCTGACAAAGCGAACTTATTTTGTCAATTTTTAGTTTTTAAAATCTAGTGTAAGTCACTGTTTATGCGTTCTTCCCACAACAGTTTTTATACTTCTTTCCCGAACCACATGGACAAGGATCATTTCTTCCAACTTTTGGTCCTTCCTTTCTAACAGTTCTATCTACATCTGTTCCTATCTTGGAACCGCCATCGACACTATGAATAGCCTCCAATGCTTCTCCTGTTATTTTAACAGTTTCTTGTCTTTTTACTTCTCCTTGTTGTCTAATATGCATTAAAATTTTTGTTACATCAAACTTAATATCGTTAATCATTTCATCGAACATGTCAAATCCTTCTAAACGATATTGAACAACTGGATCTTTTTGACCATAAGCACGAAGTCCAATACCATTCTTCAACTCATCCATACTATCAATATGGTTCATCCATTTTTCGTCAACAACTTTTAACATAACAACTCTTTCAAGTTCTCTCATTTGTTCTGATGTAATTTCTTCTTCTTTCTGACTATATATTTCTAATGCTTTTTTCTTTAATTCGTCTGCAATTTCTTCTGGTTTGTTTTGATGTTCTTTTATATAGTCTAACATATCGATGCCAAATATATTTGTTATTTCATTATTTAGAGATTCAATATTCAGTTTGTTGTCTTCTCCCTCAACAAACATAGTAGGAATATTGTCAGCTACAAACTCTATCATGTTTATAATATTGTCATGTATGTTTTCACCATCTAAAACTTCTCTTCTTTGTTTATAAATGATTTCTCTTTGAGCATTCATAACATCGTCATATTTTAATACATTTTTACGAATACTAAAGTTTCTACCTTCCACTTTCTTTTGAGCATTCTCAACTGCATTCGATATAATTCTTGATTCAATTGGCATATTTTCGTCTGCACCTAAAGTATTGTATACTTTAGTTATTGCGTCTCCACCGAATATCTTCATTAAGTCATCATCTAAACCGATATAAAATTTAGATTCACCAATATCTCCTTGACGTCCAGAACGTCCGCGCAATTGATTGTCTATTCTTCTTGACTCATGTCTTTCTGTACCAATTATTTTCAAACCACCAGCATCAATTACTTTTTGTTTTTCTTCTTTAATTTGTTCTTCATATTTTTGAACTAATTTTTTAAATTGTTCTCTTGCATTTAAAATATCTTTATCATCTGTTTCATAATATGTATTTGCTTCTTCAATTAGCTCTTTCGAAATTTTATTTTTTCTCATTTCTTCTTTTGCTAAAAATTCACTATTTCCACCAAGCATAATGTCAGTTCCACGTCCTGCCATGTTTGTTGCAATTGTTACTGCTCCAAATTTTCCTGCTTGTGCTATAATTTCTGCTTCTTTTTCATGATATTTAGCATTTAATACTTCGTGTTTAATGCCTTCCTTTTTTAATAATTTAGAAAGTTTTTCTGACTTTTCGATTGACACTGTACCAACTAAAACTGGCTGTCCTTTTTGATGGCTTTCTTTTATGCTTTCTACAATTGCTCTATATTTAGCATCTTCATTTTTATAAATGACATCATTTTCATCTTTACGAATCATTGGTTTGTTAGTAGGAATGGCTACAACATCCAAATTATAAATTTCTTCGAATTCAGCTTCTTCTGTCATGGCAGTACCAGTCATACCAGATAATTTGTCATACATTCTAAATAGATTTTGGAAAGTAATCGTAGCAAGTGTTTTTGATTCATCTGCTATTTTCACATGTTCCTTCGCTTCGATTGCTTGGTGTAATCCATTATTATATCTTCTTCCGTACATAATACGTCCTGTAAATTCATCAACAATTAAGACTTCTCCGTCTTTTACGATGTAATCAATATCTTTCTTCATGATACCATGAGCGCGTAATGCTTGATTGACATGGTGCACTAAAGTAGAGTTTTCCAAATCATTAAAGTTTTCTAAACCAAAAGCATCTTCAGCTTTTTTAATACCTTTTTGTGTTAAGGATGCTGATTTTGCTTTCAAATCAACAATATAATCATATTTTTCGTTATCTTCTGCTTGATCAAAGTCTTTTACATCTTCTTCTACAATAACTTTTGGTGTTAGCCTTGAAACAAAGTTTTCAGCTTTTTTGTATAAATCAGATGATTCATTAGCTCGTCCTGATATAATTAATGGGGTACGAGCTTCGTCAATTAAAATACTATCAATTTCATCTATAATTGCATAATGTAATCCTCTTTGAACCAATTGATCTTTATAAATAACCATATTATCTCTTAGATAATCAAATCCAAATTCATTATTTGTTCCATAAGTTATATCAGCATGATAGGCTTCTTGCTTTTCTTTTGGTTCCATGCCTGCTACGACAAGTCCAACAGAAAGGCCTAAAAATTTATATAATTTTCCCATCCACTCGCTATCTCTTTTAGCTAAATAGTCATTGACAGTAATAACGTGGACACCTTTTTCTTCCAATGCATTTAAATAAACTGGCAAAGTTGCTACCAAAGTTTTTCCTTCACCTGTTTTCATTTCGGCAATTCTACCTTGGTGTAAAATGATACCACCTATTAATTGAACATCGAAATGTCTCATACCTAATACTCTTTTTGAAGCTTCTCTTACAACAGCAAAAGCTTCTGGCAATATATCATCTAGAGTCCTTCCTTCTTTCAATTGATTTTTAAAATAATCTGTTTTTGCTCTTAGCTCAGAATCACTTAATTTCTTCATTTCTTCTTCTAAGCTGTTAATTTTATTGACAATTGGTTTAACTCTTTTTACTTCTTTCTCACTGTAAGATTTAAATATTTTGTTTAAAACACTCATTTTGAATTCAATCCTTCCTCTGTCTCTTATACACATCTGACGCTGCCGACGAAGCTAGAAGTGTAGATC
>USQP01000141.1 GCA_900556945.1 uncultured Clostridium sp. | reverse complement strand
ACGAGATTACTACGCGTCTCGTGGGCTCGGAGATGTGTATAAGAGACAGGTTTAAGAGATATTCAAAAGATATTGTGGGGATTCATTCAGCACCTATTATTTACGGAATAGGTAATTTTGTAAAAAATAAAAAAGTAGCAATAACAGGATTGAAGACGGGGAATAGTATAGAAGAAGCTTATAATGATTTAGCTCTAAGAAAGGGCGTAAAGTCTATACAAGACATAAAAAATATGCCTCTCATTATTCCAGCAGTAGATGTAGGAGAGGCAAAGGAATATATTTTTACCAATAGAATTCCTGAAAATAGCCAAGATAAATCGCAATATATAACAGATATATCAATTGGAAAAGCAGTGAGAGCAAGTAGTAGTTTTCCAGCTGTTTTCTGCCCTTGCGAGTATCATAAACATAAGTTTTTTGATGGTGGTGTATTAGATAATATACCTGTTTCAGAAGTGAAAAAACAAGGTGCGGATAAGGTTATTGCTGTTAATTTTAAAGCTGATGATATTGATACGAATAGTAATATGATGGATTTGGCAATGCGAACGATCGATATTATGGGCAATAAAATATCGGAAGAGAATCTGGAAAAAAGTGATTTTATTTTAACCGTAAAAACGGATAAAACTGGTCTTTTAGATATAGAAAAATTGGATAGTTGCTATCAATATGGATATGAAGCGGTAACTCAAAACCTCGATAAAATAAGAGCAATATTGTAAATATTGCTTTTATTTTTGAATATAATATGAATATATAAATGAAAAGGAGAAAATTATGAAAATTCGATATTTTGATCATGCAGCTACTACAAGAGTGAAAGATGAAGTATTGGAAGAAATGCTACCTTATTTAAAAGATAGATTTGGAAATCCATCTTCTATGTATACCATAGGAAGAGAAGCAAAAAAAGCGATAGAGGAGGCTCGAGCAAAAGTAGCAAAATTAATTAATTGTAAAGAAAATGAAATCTATTTTACAGGCTGTGGATCGGAAAGTGATAATACAGCAATAAAAGGAATTGCCTATGCAAATCTTAATAGAGGAAGACACATTATAACTTCAAAAATTGAACATCCAGCTGTATTGCACACATGTAAAAGCTTAGAAAAACAAGGATTTTTAGTAACTTATTTAAATGTTAATAAAGATGGGATGATAGATTTAAATGAATTAAAAAATTCAATTAGGAATGATACTATTTTGATTAGTATCATGTTTGCTAATAATGAAATCGGTACCATTCAACCAGTTTATGAGATAGCAAAAATAGCAAAAATGTATAATATTGTATTTCATACAGACGCCGTGCAAGCATGTGGAAATGTTCCGATTGATGTCAAAAAGATGGGAATAGATATGCTATCTCTATCAGGGCATAAGCTATATGCTCCTAAGGGTGTGGGGGCTTTATATGTAAAAAATGGAATTGCTTTCGAAAAGTTTATAGATGGAGGACACCAAGAAAAAGATAAAAGAGCAGGGACAGAAAATGTTCCTGAAATTGTAGGATTAGGAAAAGCTTGTGAACTTGCAAGAATGAATCTAGATAAACATATGAAGCACTTGCAAGAAATAAGAGATTATTATATTTTGCAAGTAAAAGAAAAAATATCAAATGTGAAATTAAATGGAACTTTAGAAAAAAGATTACCTGGAAATGCCAATTTTTCGTTTAAAAACGTAGAGGGAGAGGCTTTATTGTTAAACTTAGATGCAAAAGGAATTTGTGCATCATCGGGTTCTGCATGTTCCACAGGTTCTTCCAATCCATCTCATGTTTTATTAGCTATTGGATTATCGCCTGAATTAGCTTATTCAGCATTAAGAACAACCTTTGGAGAGGAAAATACAAAAGAAGATATCGATTATTTAGTAAAAAATTTAATCGAAGTAGTAGAACGATTGAGAAATACAAATTGAACAAATAATCCTGTCAACCTAATATAGTATATTTAGATTGACAGGATGGAAATAATTTGAAATTAATTTTCTAAAACAGCAATTGCACATTTTATTCCATCAACAGATGCAGACATAATACCTCCAGCATAACCGAGCGCCTTCTCCACAAGGATATAGACCAGAAATATTAGAAACTAAATTTTTATTCCTTGGAAGTTTAACAGGAGAAGAGCTACGAGTTTCAACACCTGTTAATATGCTATCTGGATTTGCAAAACCTTTTAGTTTTTTATCAAAGTAATGGATTCCTTCTTTTAAAGTATCAGAAACGAATTTAGGCAAAATATCATTTAAATTAGATAAACTAACACCAGGAAGATAAGATGGTTTGATTGATCCTATAAATTCTGATTTCCTATTTTGTAAAAAATCTTCCACTCTTTGAATTGGCGCGAAGTAGTTAGAACCGCCTAAGATGAATGCTTTATTTTCTAAATCTTTTTGAAAGCAAACTCCAGCAAGTGGAGAATTATCTTTAAAATCTTCAGGGGTGACATTTACTAAAATAGCAGAATTAGCATTCTTGCCATTCCTTAAAAAGTTACTCATACCATTCGTAACAATTGTGTTTTCACTACTGGAAGATGCCATAACAACACCACCTGGACACATACAAAAAGTATAGCAAGAGCGACCAGTAGAAGAATGATAGGCTAGTTTATATTCAGCAGGAGGTAATTTTAATTTGGTAATTTCACCATATTGTGCTTTATTGATGTCTTCTTGTAAATGTTCGATTCTAACACCAACGGAGAAATTTTTCTTTTCCATTTGGATTCCTCTTTCATAAAGCTTTTCGAAAGTATCTCTAGAACTATGGCCAATTGCTAAAACAACGTGAGTAGCAGGAATCTCTTTTTCTTGTTTATTATTTATACAAGAAACAGATTTGATTTGTCCATCTTTAATTTTGAAGTCAGTTACTTTTGTATTGAATAAAAACGTTCCCCCTTTGGAAAGAATGTATTCTCTCATGTTTTTAATAATATGTATTAAATTATCTGTACCAATATGAGGCTTTGACAAATATAATATTTGTTCAGGAGCTCCAAAGTTCACAAATTCTTGTAAAACTTTTTTGCAAAGAGGACTGCTAATTCCAGTTGTTAGTTTTCCATCAGAAAATGTGCCTGCACCACCTTCCCCAAATTGTACATTGGAAAGTGTATTTAAATTTCCTTCTTTTAAAAAAGTATCTACCATAGCTTTTCTTTTTTCAACAGAATCGCCTTGCTCAATAATAATAGGGGAAAGACCATTTTGGACAAAAGTTAAAGCAGCAAAAAGGCCACTAGGACCTGCTCCAACAATAACTGGTTTTTTAGAAGTAATGTTATGAACTTTTATTTGAGGAGCTTCAAAAGGGGTTATTTTTTCTAATTTTTTATATTTATTTTCATTTTTTAATATAAAGTCGACTGAATAAATATAATGGACATCTTCTTTTTTTCTAGCATCAATAGATCTGTCTCTTATACACATCTCCGAGCCCACGAGACGCGTAGTAATCTCGT
>USQP01000140.1 GCA_900556945.1 uncultured Clostridium sp. | reverse complement strand
CACTTCTAGCTTCGTCGGCAGCGTCAGATGTGTATAAGAGACAGGTCTGTATCAGGAGAAGAAATGGGAATTGCTCTTGCTCGTGAAGGAGGAGTGGCTTTTATTTATGGCTCACAATCCATCGAATCACAAGCTAAAATGGTAAGACACGTAAAAAAACATAAAGCAGGATTTGTAGTAAGTGACTCAAATGTAAAATCAGGAACGCCATTAAGAGAAGTAATTGAATTAGTTAAAAAAACTGGACATTCAACAGTAATCATTACAGATGATGGTACACCAAGAGGAAAATTCATCGGTCTAGTTACAGATAAAGATTATAGAATATCAAGAGATGATTTTGATGCTCCTATTGATAACTTTATGACACCAAAAGAAAAAGTTGTATGGGCAAAAGAAGGAGTCACTTTAGCAGAAGCGAATGACATTATTTGGGAAAATAAAATTGCTTGTTTACCAATTTTAGATAAGGGAGAAAAGCTAAAATATTTAGTATTTAGAAAAGATTATGAAGAAAGAAAAAATAATCCAGAATCTTTATTAGATGAAAATAAAAGATATATCGTAGGTGCCGGTATTAACACAAGAGATTATGAAGACAGAATACCAGCTCTTGTAGAAGCCGGCGTAGACATGATTTGTATGGATTCTTCTGATGGATATTCTATATGGCAAAAAAATACAATAAATTTTGTTAGAAAAAAATACGGAGATAGTGTAAAAATAGGGGCTGGAAACGTAGTCGACAAAGAGGGATTTCTTTATTTAGCAGAAGCAGGAGCTGATTTTATTAAAGTTGGTGTAGGAGGAGGCTCTATTTGTATTACTCGTGAAACAAAAGGAATTGGTAGAGGACAAGCATCAGCATTAATAGATGTGGTAGAAGCACGTAATGAATATTTTAAGAAAACAGGAATTTATATTCCAATATGTTCGGATGGTGGAATTGTCCATGATCATCACATTACTATAGCGTTGGCTTTAGGAGCAGATTTTGTTATGATGGGAAGATATTTTGCAAGATTTGATGAAAGTCCAACAAGAGTGGTAAAGAAAGGAAATGGATATGTAAAAGAGTATTGGGGAGAAGGTTCGAATCGTGCGAGAAATTGGCAAAGATATGATATGGGTGGAGATAAGAAACTTTCTTTTGAAGAAGGAGTAGACTCTTATATTCCATATGCTGGAAGATTAAAAGATAATTTAGCCATTACAGTAGCAAAAATAAAATCAACTATGTGTAATTGTGGAAGTGTTACTATTCCAGAGTTACATGAAAAAGCAAGATTAACCCTTGTTTCAGATGTTAGTATTTCAGAAGGTAGTGCACATGATGTTATTTTAAAGGAGATTGATAGTCAATATACATAAAAGAAAATACCCTAACTCTTATTAAGAGTTAGGGTGTTCCATTATGGATTAAAAAATATTCAAGTATTCAAGTTGCTTCTTTGCTGTGTTGAATACTTCTTTTGTGGACAATTGAGTTGAATCGATATA
The DNA here is from genome assembly GCA_900556945.1 of uncultured Clostridium sp. Taxonomy (GTDB): domain Bacteria; phylum Bacillota; class Clostridia; order TANB77; family CAG-508; genus CAG-269. The sequence goes on along the minus strand of USQP01000140.1, from coordinate 1,987 downwards.
CAGATGTTTTGCCTTATTGAACGGTTCAAGATCTGTATTGTTTCCGGCTATACATTCTGCATAAGCGCGTCGTGTTTCCACTTCTTGCTTGCGAATATAGGCCGGGTATTCAAACTTATCTGCATCCGGATCATCACAAATGCGAGAGTAAGCTGTCTTAGCTTCAGCCACCATATGAATGATAATATCAGCCTGAGGCAAGTCCGAAGTTCTGTTCAAATCTTCAATCCAAGAATACGAAAATCCCTGAACTGCGCCATGGACAAATGAGTCCAAAAAGCATCTTTGGGTTAAAATGATGTCGTATTCACCAGATTTAAGAGTCTCCTCGAGCTCAGCACCGAAAATTCGGTTGTCTACTGCGAAAAGCAGACGATCTGTGTAACTGTCCTTAGATTTGTTCAACAAATCTGAGACAATATATCGATCGTGCGGCAGCCGATCTCTTTTGACCGTTAATGATTTTTCTTTAAACCATTTCTCAAGGTCATCCACAAGAGTGGTTTTGCCAGATCCGTCGAGTCCACTTATTGCTATCCATAAAGTTTTTTTGTTTTTCATAAAAAGTTCCTCCTTAAGATGTCTGTCCTATTCAAATAAGAATAGGTAGTATAAAAAAACTTAACTTAATTATACAATATTTTAGACTTTATGTCAAATTAGATCATTTTTACCTTATCTATCCAATTACTTAAAATATCAGTAGGTATTTGTAAATTTCCATAGCCTGCCCCAATCTCTACATCCGGTTTGTATTTGCCGTGAAAATCAGATCCTCCCGAGACGAAAAGATTATTTTCTTTGCAAATATTAAGAATAGTCGAGTGCTGTTTTTCTGTGAAAGTTGTATAATAACATTCAATGCCATCTATTTTATAATTGTCAAGAATAAAATTTAAAATAATATCAGCGTTATCCTTATATTCATAAATGTGTGGTAGAAAAACTAATCCTCCGCATTTTTTGACCAAATTACTTGCAACTTCAAAATTAGGAACAAAATCATCCATTTCAACATAAAGAGGTGTTTTAGGATCAGACATATATTGTCTATAAAATATTTTACTTGATTTCCAAGCTTCGTTAGAAATTAGTTTTTTATTTTCCTGATGTTTAGTAATTTCTTTATGAAGAAAAACAGAAGCAAAAATATCTGATGAGTAAGTAGCTAAACAGTCATTAGAAAGTTTGATACCATACTTAATACATTTTTCATATAATCTCTTAATTTCAATAAGATTTCTTTCTGAAGCAGGAATATAAATTTCCTTAATAAGTTTATTCATTGTTTTGTAGTCTATTCCGTAACCCAATATTTCAATTGGGATATTTAAAATTTTTGTATTAAGTTCAACACCAGGAATAATGTTACCTTTATAAAATTCTCTAACCTTTGTATTTTCTAATTCTTCATACACCAATGCATTATTATGATCAGTAATTGATATATAGTCTAATTTTTTTTGTTGACATTTTTTTAAAACAGTTTCACAATTTTCAGTACCATCTGAGTAAGTTGTATGCATATGCAAATCAATCATAATATTCAATCTCCTTTTTTTATATATTTATTTGAATATTATAATATCACTTTATAAGAAAAATAACAAGAAAGTTTTATACAATTCCTGCTGTTGGAATATAACTTTCATCGGGAGGATATACATATTCATCATTTGGTTTATCCGTTTGATTCATTTTAGTTATTTTCACAATAGGCATATCTCCATGATAATCACCTTTTATAATTTCTCCTGTAACTTCTACCCAAGTATTATCTTCGAAATCTTTTGCGTTTTCACATTCACATAAAAATCCTACAATAACACTCTGAAAATCTGAGGAGATAATCATATCTCTTGCTAAAATAAACTGATTTTCTTTTAAATCCAAAACTCTATAAACATACCCAGTAAAATTTATTTTCACACCAACATAATCATCAATATTTCTGTCTCTTATACACATCTGACGCTGCCGACGAAGC
>USQP01000139.1 GCA_900556945.1 uncultured Clostridium sp. | reverse complement strand
CACTTCTAGCTTCGTCGGCAGCGTCAGATGTGTATAAGAGACAGTATGTATCCATTTTTATATCCTATCCTTTAATTTCATTTTGGGAATTATTTTATATCCGTTTCTGTCGTCATATTCCAAATTAGAATTCTGTTTTAACATAACTTGAAAATCATTTTTGATTTCCTTTTTATTTTCAACATTTTTTTGTGTCCCAATTAATTTCACTTTATCTTTATGGAATATTTTTTTCAATATTTTCCTTATCCATTCCATATTTAAGTCCTCCTTAGGTTTCAGGTTCCTCTCTTATAAATTATAAAATACTTTTTATTAAATGTCACTATAAATTTTACATTTTTATAAACGATTTTAATTATACATCCGCTATTACGAATCAATTATGATAACTTTACAAATTAACACTTTTTTATCAATTGAATATAATAAATTAGGTGATTTTATGACTCCTTTTCAATTAACCACTTTTATAAATTCTATTGCAAACTTTATAGCTTGTGATTTAGAAGATTCTGAATTAGATCTTTTAGCTGCTGTGTTTTCTCAATTAGGAGATACGCTAGCAACAATTTCTGCTCAACGTAATATTTGTAATAAATAAAAATTCTATCTCTACTGTAAATAAACTAAACCCCAGAGCACTTCTGGAGCTTAGTTATCAAAAATTCTATTAATATTGCTTTTTATTTTTCATTTTCTAAAAAATCAATTTGTTCTTCCCTATGTTGCTGCTTTTCTAATAAATTATCTAACATTTGTTGATCCATTGATTCCTTATTGTTTTCAATATATCCTTGAGTATTCCTATAATTTTCCTTTAAATTTTCTAAATGTTCCTCTGGTGAAATATATTTATCCTCATCTTTCAGTTTACTTTCTAGCTCTTTTATTTGTTCTTCTCGAATTTTTTGAATCTCTCTAGCATTTTCTTTATTTTCATGGCTACCTATTTCCGAATATTGTTCTAAATGCCTTTGTGTTCTTGTATGCCTTTCCACTAAATTTTCTAAATTCTCTATTTGCCTATCCTTCTTTTCATTATTATCAAAATTTTCCACTATAAAAACCTCCTTTTTTGAAATACTATATTTATATGATTTACATTTTCAAAAAAATTATAAATAGAAAATTTTGATATAAAACAGTAAGTTATTCTATTACTTCTATAGCATCTGTTGTACTATTTAATCCTTGGAGGTTATAATATGTCTCTGGAATACGTCCTACTATTACATTTTCTACTAGCAAAACTTGATTGGTTATTTCTTTTTCAATATCTTGAAAAGGAGTTAAAACATTTACTTTACATTTTACATCTAAATAAACTCTATGAAGTGTTTGATTAATTCCTTGTGTGGTAAATTCACTTTTTAAATCGGTCTCAACGGTTCCTATTGACGATATTCGAATTTTTACTCCTGGACCTCTTCCTGCTAATAATTTAAATCCTGTAAAACTTCCGAATGGCTATTTCTATATTTTCTTTTCCCTTATTATCAATATCCTCTTGGATTTTTATCGCTACATCTGAAATAATCTCATTAATAGCTAAGACATTTGATTTTATCATAGTAATATTATCGTTTAAATCTTTTTCTACTGTAAACAATTCATCATATGAATGTTCTCTCATAACATTGGTTGCTTGTTCATTGGATACCATTGTTGCAATTGATTTTGCTTTTGCCTCACATAAAGTATCAAATATTGGATATACGGCATCTAACATTAATTTAACCGTACTAAAAGCAATTATTAATATGGCAAATATCTTTAGCATCTTCCTATTTTTTTGGTTATAGACTTTGCTTCCTCTATTAATAGAAACCCTAGGAATTTTAATTCGTGGTCTAGAATAAATCTTATACATAACTTTTTATAGAAGATTTTGAATAATGAGGGATAAATATTTTTTGCCCTACCAATATTTTATTTTCATCCTCTATTCCATTTGTTCTTGCAATATCTTCTACCGTACTTCCATAACGTTTAGCTATTTTCCATAAAGTATCACCTTCTTTTACAATATACATTAAAATGCTATAATCTTCTGCTTCCCTTTCCCCATTTGTTTGAATTTCATCTATAATATTCATATTCGTGTTTTGATAAGAATCTGTATTCATTGACATATCTATATTACTTGTTACGATTCCTGCATCTTGAACAATAAAATCTTGATTCATTACTTCAATTGCCATATTACTATTCCTATTATCACTATCTTCTACATTTTCAAGCGTATAATCAAATGGAATTTTAGCTACTCTAGTATCTACTTGTAAATCACTATTAGACAAAATAAATCTTAATTCTAATTCTCCCTCATAATTAATTTTATTATTTAATTTATTTTCTTTTTCAATATTTGGTATAACATCCACATCTATAATACTTCTATTTTCCACTCCCTCTAGTGACACTTTTTCTCGTATTTGTTTTGTTTCCCTTGTTGTTCTTTTATTCGTAATTGTTGTAATTTTTTTCTTATTAAATTCCAAATTTTCACTAGGACTATATAAATCTTGTATCAAACTGATTTGTTTTTCCTCATATACAGTAGCCATTACTTCTATTTCTATCTCTACATAAATAGAATGGTCTTGAGCTGAGTTTGGTTTTAATACGATATTTCTTATTTCATAATCAACATCACATATGTTTTCTTCGGTAACATTTGGTATATCAATAAAGCCGACTACTGGTATTTTAGCTATTATTTTATTCATTCGGTTGTCTTCTGTAAGATACATTATTTTTATTTCTGCCTCTGACTTAGTAAGAATTTTATTATAACTAATTTTTACATCTTTGTCACAGATACGAATATTTGATTTTAAAATCTCTGCTAAATTATCTGCTGAATCAATATTAATTGTATCTTTTGCATAAATTTTTGTATCTCCTGTACCCACTAAAGAATTTACTCTTAAATCTTCTTTCAATATTTGAATTTCCTCTGCATTTTGAATATCATTTATAACTTCTACTTCTTCTTTCGCATATATTCTTACTTCAATTTCAATTGCAGCTTTAATTCCAACTTTCCTTCCATTAATTACTCTTGCTTCAATTGATTTCAATTTACTATCTAATTTACAGCTCATTCCTTCTTTACAATTTGCAACCTGTATATTTTCTGAAAAATCTAAACTTGTTGTCAATCCTCTTACTTTATCTTCACCATCGTCTGCCATATACATGATATATGTATTTATATTTCCATCCACTCTAATTTTTTCTTCTAAAATTTCCTTTTTATAAATACATACCACACCACTTGTACAAATTGTATTTAAAATATCTGGTTTGGAATCAGGTACAATCATATCACCTTCAACTAATATCACTTCTTTTTTTGTAGTAACTAATTTATTCACACATAAATTTTCTTTTATTGTATCTACAACCATTTATTTAACCTCCTTCATTTTTCTTTATACATTTATATTATGTCCTACCACTGTCTCTTATACACATCTGACGCTGCCGA
>USQP01000138.1 GCA_900556945.1 uncultured Clostridium sp. | reverse complement strand
CTTCTAGCTTCGTCGGCAGCGTCAGATGTGTATAAGAGACAGATATTCTTCAATCATTGCCCTTAACCGATTCAAATCTGGTCCATCTCCTATAATATACCAAATCACACCTTCAAGTTTACCTTCTGCCTTTAGAATATTAAATGCACGAACCCCTCTATCCAGACCTTTATCACCAAAACTAATGCGACATACAGTTACAAACTTGATTTTATTATTGTCCATCATTTTTTTTAACTGAGGAGTTAATGCTTCCATACTTCTCTTCCTTATAATATCGGAATTCAAAATATTTTCTATCTTAGTAGCCTTAGTTATTAATGAAGGAGCTATTTTTATAAAATTGGACAAACATTGTTCGGATACAAGCACTATATTATCAACACTATTAAAATATTTAAGGTCCAAATTAATAAACAACCTTGCAGCTTTATAATCAACATGAATCCATGATATTTTTTTTTCGGCATTAACCTTATCTACCAAATAATATAATGACCATAATTCTAGAAACGATATAGCTACATCATAATGCACAGGATTACGGACAGCAAATTTAACTATATCTCGCTGCATATATTGAGCAGAAGCCAATCCACCTATTTTTTTAGCTTTGAAATATTTGACAATGGAAGTAAACGAAAAAGCTTTCCTTATTTTATAATATTGCCTTGGTTGGGAATAAGCAAAAGGTAAAATATTAATTTGTTTAGGTAAATAATCTTTCAAAGGCCCTGCCCCATATTGAAACTGAATATCAACCTCGTATTTATTATAATCAATCAAATTAAGCACAGACAATAGGCTTGTTGTACTTCCTCCTACCATCATTTCTGGATAAATAAAAAGTAAATGTTTTTTCATTGGTTTATTTTCTTTATAAAATGAGCTGGTGCACCACCCCATAATTCTCCATCAGGAATATTTTTAGTAACAATTGTCCCCGCTGCCACAACAGAATAGACTCCAACAGTGACTCCTTTCAAGATTATAGTTGAAGCTCCTATAAAAGCTCCCCTCTTGATAACTATCGGTTTTGAGACCACTCCATCGTCCTCATTACCTTTAATACGGTCCCTAAATACTACAGAATGAAAATCCGTATCGTATATTCTACAATCGCCCCCTATATACACATCATCTTCTATTATAACATTTATCATAGAACATATCGCTACATTTGAAATACGACATCTTTTTCCTATAACAATTGAACCTTTTGAAAAAGTTTTCAAATAACATTTGGTATTGCCTCCTATAGGATTAGATTTTTCATTAGAATTTATATAAACATCATCATCAATAATAATATTTCTTGTACCCGAAAGAAAGATCCTTCCATTAATCTTAACATTACGGCCTACCGATATACCTTTTCGTTTTAAATAATACAGATATAATCGATTAAGCATTCCCATTACTATATGTTTCAATTTATCCATTATTGCAAATCATCAACATTTATTTTATGCCAATCCTTCCTGTAAATATCCTCTTGGTATTCATCACCTCTAATCCAAGGATACGGAGCTACTACTATTTTATCCTTGCTACTTGAAAGATATGCAGCCCACCAACTGAAAGTGCTATTAGAAATCACAAAATGCTTACATTCTTTCATAAGATAAAAATCCTCCAACTCGGTATTGCTTAAATCTACAAACTCAACTTCCTTTTGAAAAGTATAGTTTTGTTTTATCCATACAATATCCTCATGAGTATTAGAAAATACATAAAAAACAGGATTTTCCACCTTTTTACTTATATACGACATTGCTTCACGATAATAAGCTTCATTACATATCTGAAAACGTTTGTATTTAGTATAATCTCCTCTTCGAATATGAAGGCATACCGAATTGGTTGACTTGATTTTATTTTTCATTTCCAAAAGTGATTTTTTGTTTGGTTCGATTTTAAATCTAAAATCTTCCCTTATAGTATCTTCAATAAAATCAAAATATTTATCAGACTGAAAAAATCCCCTAACAAACAAAATAGGCATTGAGCATTCCTCACATTTATAAAATCTAATTGGTTCATTTGTGGTGTAATAACCTATTTTAGTAAATCTATCAAATCCTTCTTGCGTCACCAAAGATATCCCAAGTATTCTATTCAAGAATAAACGAATAATTTTTGTATAAACTCTAAATACCCATTGAAATAAAGGAATAGGTACAATTACCTGCTCATTCAAAACAAATTGATCAAGACTGTAGCTACGAATATGGCCATACCCTAATTTAGTGATATCTAAATAAATCTTATCATTTCGTCTTTGTTGTAAGGCGCGAGCAAATGCATATTGAAACATTTGGTTCCCCAAGCCATCTGTTAATTTTAACACTATCATAGATTATTCGTATTGTTTCTTTTTATTATTAAAAAATAATTTAGAATAACCCTTTACCTTTGTTATTAAAACAGGAATCACAGTTTTATAATTCAATTTATAAGCATTCTCTATAAAGTGTAATAGTATGAATTTTATCCAATGAGGACGACTAGCTTTTATTATAAACTGTCTAGTAATAGTTGTATAAGGTATTAATTTATTGGGAATTATAATAAACTTCTTACTATTAGCACTAATACATATTTCCATATCACGTCTCAAGAAATGAACATACATAAATTCATCTTTATAAATTTTTCCATTCGCAACAGACATTCTGTAAAGAGATTCATCTTCATAAACAAATATAAATCTCTTATTTTTATTTTCTTCCTCAGGTAGCAGGTATGTTATTTTAAAGTTTGGCATCAAACTTGAAAGATTAGCAAATACAATTTTATCATAAAATGGAATACCTCGACTAATAAATAACTTATTAAAAAACACTTCATCAACAAACCCATTTTTTTCTGTAGAAGCAAAGTCTTTAAAGGATTTGCCATCAACTGAAAGAGTGTACATTCGATTATAAAAATCAATATTTCTAACTAATGTGGAGTGCCCTTGAAATCCAATTTTATCATATTTATTTAGGATCCCTTCCGTTATAAAAGTACGAATATTCCCCCAAAGCAAATCAATATCACAAAATCCCCAAAAATCATAATTCTTTATGAAATCTTGAAATACAGCACCATAACAAATTCTATAATCACACAATTTATAAGGTTTATGCAATACTACGGGATAATCAAAATGCTTTTTAAAACGAGCTTGTATATTTTCAAATGTAGTATATTCAACTCGCACATTTTGAGGATAATTAAAACAACTATGATCATCTGTAAAAATTAACCAATCAATTGTAGGATTATTTCTACAACTATTTAACCATAATGGGAAAATTGATGGAAACTTACCAAAATACAACACTATATAAACAATACTCTTCATTTAATTTTCGCTATTAATCAAACTTTTAAAAAAGCTTTCAACCATCTTCTTATGTATTGACAATAATAAAAAGCACTAATACAATTAAGAGATATAAGAACTGTCTCTTATACACATCTCCGAGCCCACGAGACGCGTAGTAATCTCGT
>USQP01000137.1 GCA_900556945.1 uncultured Clostridium sp. | reverse complement strand
CAAAAAGATAAAAAATCAAAAAATGAATCTAAAATATAGAAGAATTAAAAATTATGCTTATGTAGCAAGTTTCATTATTTTAATAGAAACGATGATACTATTTATAAAATAAGGAATAAAACACTTTTTCCTAACATATAGTTTACAAAGAAACGAAGGAAGAGGTGTTTTTTTTATGGAAAGAACAATATCAGTAGAAGAAAAAATAAGACGAGCTGAAGAAATATATGAACGAAGAAAACAAGGAAATAGTAAGCCGATAGCGACAGTGAGTGTCAACAATGAAAGCAAAAAAGATATAAAATTATTAAAGAAAATGATAATACAGATATTGATATGTGTATCAATTTATTTAATAGTGTATACGATTAAAAATAATGAGTATGTGTTTTCAGAAGACTTTACGAATAAAGCAAACGAAGTATTATCTTATGATACGAATTTTTTAGAATTATATCATAATTTGAAAGAGCAAGTTCAAAATATTTTTCCTAGACGAGAAAATGAAGAACAACAAGAAGAGAGCGGAGAGGAAGGAATTGGAGGAGCGGAAGAAGAGGCAACAAAAAACTTAGAAGAACAAATGGAAAATCCAGAAGAGACAAATGAATTGTCTCAAGTGGAAAAAGATATTATAAATATAAAAAATACAACAACTTTTATAAAACCTGTTCAAGGAAATGTTAGTTCAAAATATGGACAAAGGGATTCAGCAACAGGGTCAGTTCCCAAAAATCATACGGGAACAGATATTGCTGCAAACTTAGGAACAAAAATAATATCAGCTACTGATGGAGAAATTGTTTTATCATCCGATCAAGGAGATTACGGAAAACATCTAAAAATTCAAATAGGAGAAGTAAGTGTTATTTATGCACATTGTAATGAGTTATATGTAAAGCAAGGTGATAAAGTTACACAAGGACAAGAAATCGCAGAAGTTGGCTCAACAGGAAATTCAACTCGGACCACATTTGCATTTTGAAATAAGGATTTCAGAGAGAACAGTAGATCCACAAAGTGTTTTAGAATTGTAAAGGAGAAAAAATGCGATTTAAAATTGATTTAAAAATATTTTTGTTTTTACTATTATTTTATTTTACAAAACAAATAGAAACTTATGTTATGGTTATTATTTTTGCAATGATTCATGAATTAGGGCATTTAATAGCTGGATTAGCTATGGGAATGAGAGCAGAAAAAATGGAGCTAAATCCATATGGAGTAAGTATTTCTTTTCAGTTAACACCAAAAGATTATAACCAAAAAATAATAAGAGGAAATCTTTTGGAGGTAAAGAAGATTTTTGTCGCTTTGGCAGGACCCTTAACGAACTTATTAATTATTTTCATAGCAATAAATATAGAAGTTAACTTATTTTCAAACTTAATGATAATATATGCGAATTTATTATTGTTATTATTTAATTTGTTACCTATATATCCTTTAGATGGCGGAAGAATATTAAAAGGAATTTTACATATATTCTTTGGAAAGAGAAGTTCTGAAAAATATACAAATAATTTTTCTTTTTTTGTATTAATATTAGTGACATTTGTAGCAAGTATAGGAGTTTATTATATGGAAAACATCTCCATATTTTTCATTACTATTTTCCTTTGGATGTTATATTTAAAAGAAGATATGGTCTATAAAAAGAAAAATAAAATTTACGATTTAATAGAAAAAACTATTGAAATTGAAACAAATAAATAGTAAACTAATACCAAAGAGAAAAGGAGAAAGCAAAGGATGAAAAACTTTTTTAAAAGTCAAAGAGGCATTAATTTAATCACATTATCTGTAACGGTAATAGTAATATTAATTTTAACAAATATTATCCTTTACAATGTAAAGGATAATTTAGGTGTTCAAAATTTAAAAAATATGCAAGCTGATATAGAAAATTTGAGAGAGAAAGTTTCCGCTTATGATATGCAATATGGAGATATACCAGTGTATTGCAATCAGGAGAATCAAAAAGTAGCTTATGATATAAACACTAAGGATATAAAGAATGCAAAGGTTATTAGTGAGATGGATGGAGAAATATTTTATGTTATTAATTTATCATCCCTTGATAACTTAACTCTAAATTATGGAAAAGATTACGAACAAATAAAAAAAGCAGAAGATATTAATCAATTTGAAGATTTATATATTATAAGTGCGAATACTCACAATATATTTTATGCAAAGGGGATTTCCTTTGATGGAGAGAAATTTTATACAGATTATACGGAAGAGAATGTTGATAAAGAAGAAGTTAGAATAGTAGAAAATGAAACAGAGAATTGGTCTCCAAGTTATGATACAACAGCTATTTATAAAGATGAAAATGAAGATACGGCTTATATACCAGAAGGATTCCAAGTAAGTAGAACATCTGGAGAGAATACGATAAATACTGGACTAGTAGTAAAAGGAGCAGATGGAAGTGAATTTGTATGGGTACCGGTAGATAAAAATACGTTATCTGCAGGAGGAGCAAAAGGAAAAACGATGGCAAGAAAAACATCTGGAGAAGATGCGAATGGAAAAAAGAATTATCAGGGAGTTTTATATGATTTTAGTGAAGTTAGTATGAAATCAACAGAAATGAGCGATTATGGGCAAGAAACAGATAAAAACCGAGAACCGGATATAGTTTCTACCTATGATAATGATACAAAATATAATAATGGACTATTTTCGAAAGATACCTTACAACAAGAATATAATGCAATGATAGAAAGTATAAAAAAGTATGGTGGATTTTATGTGGGAAGATATGAAACGAGCTTAAGTAAGGAAGAGGATAGTTTATTAGAAGGAATTGCTCAATCAAAATCTAATGTAATGCCAACGACTGCTAATGATACGGAAACTAATATGTGGTATGGGTTATATGTGAAAGAAAAAACATATACTGGTACAAATAATTCTGTACAAAGTAGTATGATATGGGGAAGTCAATATGATGCGATGTTAAATTGGATTATATCAAGTAATAGCATAGATAAAGAAAAAATAATAAAAAGTGAAAACGCCTCACATGATTTAAGTAACATTTATCAATCAGGAACAGAGAAAAATGATAAAATTAATAACATTTATGATTTGGAAGGAAATTTACAGGAATGGACCCTAGAGGCTAACACTTCATACTTTAGAGTTTTACGTGGGGGAGATTGCAGTCATAGTTATTTTCCTACTACCCGTATAACGGATAATCCATACAGCAATGGAATAAGTAAAGTTTCATATTATGGAAGTCGACTTACATTATATATAAAATAATAAAATTTGAAATAGGAATCAATACGCGGACTTAATAATGTTTTAAATGAGGAAAATATTATTAATGTCCGTTTTTTTGCGAGTGAATAAAATGGACAGGATAAGAATTCGAAAGAGCAAAATATTTGATTATGTTGTCTTTGCTCTTTTTGCAATAAAAAAAGAGTTTTGTAAAAAAATTGTAATATTTTAGAAATAATTTTGTTATTTTCCTGTAAAATTCATTGACTT
>USQP01000136.1 GCA_900556945.1 uncultured Clostridium sp. | reverse complement strand
CAAACTTACATCATTTGATGCAGAAATCGGTGCAAGCAAGAAAAAATCGCATAATAAGCAGAATGAATGGGCAGTCCTGAAATCGGGATTGCCCATTTTTAGAAGAAAGACGAAAAACTCTTGACCTGCACGCAGCGTATACGCTTATACTATCAACATAAATCATAAGGAGGTGCATCGGATGTTATTAAATGAAATTATAAATGAGGTTGGAATGACAAAGCGTGCAGTTAAGTATTATGAAGAAAAAGGATTGCTGTCAGTGGATAAAGATAACAATGGTTATCGTAACTATACTGCACAAGATGTTGAAACTTTAAAAAAGATTTCAGTATATAGAAAACTCGGTATTAGTATTAAAGACATACAGAGCCTTTTGGAAACTGGCGACAAAAGTATTCTTCTTCGTATTTATCAAGAAAAAGTGCAGGAAAAAGTTTTAAAAGACTCAGAACTTGAAGCTTTGAAGCAATTTATAGATGATGGTGACGCAGACAAAGCAAATGAGGCACTTGATTATCAAACCGTTGAAAATGCAATTGAGTCTTTGCTACCGGGAAAAGAATGGGGAGATTATTTTAAAAGTCATTTCAAACCATTTCTTAATGTAAGGTTGAAGACTCTGGAACAGAAGCAGGCACTACAGAATATATTAGAATATTGCGATGAAACGACATTGAAAGTTCCTTTTATTATGGGAATAGGTGCGAAGATTATAGGTGGGATTGCACAAGAAACCAGAACCGCAGATGAGATGATAGCCTATTATCGTGATATGAGTGAAAGTGAATATGAAAGACTAAAAGAAAAAGTATGGAAAGGTGCTAAAATGAAAAACGGTATAATGAAATACCATCCAGCATTTATTGCACAGAGAAAAATGCAGAAAGAGTTACAAAATAAAGGATATAACGATATATTCATTCCTAATTTAATGGTTCTGTCTCCAACGTATGCAGAATATAAGAAAGCGTTAGATAATTTGAACGATAGAATGTGTAGAGAACTTGGACTGTATTATGATAGCAATTATAACTTAGTTATTAAAAAAGATAATTCTAAGTAAAAGTTAAACTACCCTTTGGGAGAGGAGAAATCCTTTTCTCAAAGGGCTTTTTCTATTTATACGGATATTCGCAAACTACAAGATAAAGCCAAAACTTCATATACTCTAAGCACAAGGAGGTTGAGGTTTGGCTATGAACAACAGTTTAGCAGAAGTACACCCGGAGCTTGTTTCGGAGTGGTCGGAGAAGAACTTACCGCTTATCTAATCTTGGAAATGGCTGGGGCTATGAGATGACACCAGCGGAACTTGCAAAAAAAGATGAATTTTATTCTATTTATTGGAGCGAATATAATTTAGTAAAAGAGAGTGGAAGTCCAGAACTTTATGATAAGATTCATAATCGAAACAATTATGCCGATATATAGAAAAGAACAGGTAAACGGATTTACGATGTGATATGTACAAGGAGGACAACGGATATGTCAATGAATGTAAGCACAACCACGGCTGCTTATGCAAATTACCAGAACAACTACAAGACTGGTACAGCAAATAAGAAAAAAGAAACAGCACAAACAACAGAAAATACGAAATTAAAGGAAAATACAACTGAAAGCATCGCTGAAAAAAATCTCAGTAAAGCGGCACAAAAAATGCTGGAGAATTTGCGTGGATCAAGAAACGACATGGATTTTATGGTTGCCGATTTTGAAAATGGTGATAATGCCAAAGATATTTTAGCCCAAAGTGATAAGGAATATACAGTTATTTTCTCAAAGGAAGAAATGGAGAAGATGGCATCAGATCCAAAATATTATGCTGAAAAAATGCATAGTATTGAAGGAGTTTTGCGTATGACAGATGAAATCAATGCCCAGTTCGGCTTTGAAAGAGCATTCGGTAAGACTAACGATAATGCAGATGCTGATACAAAAATAACAAAATTTGGCATATCTTTTAATAGTGACGGAACTACAACCTTCTTTGCACAACTGGAAAAATCATCAGCCAGTCAGAAAGAATATCTTGAAAAGCTTCAGGAAAAGAAAGCTGCTGAGAAGAAAGAGGCAAAGAAAAAGGAACAGTCAAAACAAACCGAAGTAAGAAAAACTACGGTTCAGGCAAATTCAAAAGAAGAACTTTTGGATAAGATCAAAAACATTGACTGGGATTCTATCAAACCGGAGGAGAATAAAATCGGTGGAAGGTTTGATTTTTCAATCTAGTGAATTTGGAACAGATGAAATATATGCCAATATGGAGGAATATATTATGCAGATAACAAGAGATAATTATTCGCAATATGCTCAAATGGTTCAGCAGATGTTCGGGAAAAAAGCAAGTTCAAATGATCCGTTAGCACAATGTGATTATGGTAATTTCTCATTAAGATTTAAGCCTGTGGACATTAATTTTACCAAACCAAACTGGGATACTATCATGACAAAACGAGATAAACCAGCGATGTCAGAGGAAGAATTTGACGAAGCAATAAAAGAACTTGCAAGAAAAGAGTTTGCTACTGGAAAAAGGGATGATGATGCTTATCGAAAATTGTGTATGCAGCATGGAGAAACAGTATCTCCTGATAGAAAGGCTATATATGAATCAAGCATGAAAAAAACTGGTGGCAAAATGAATGCTGCATGTATGTTTTGGGATTCAAAAGGTAATAAAACGCTTTCTTATAATCCAGAGTCAAGAAACTGGAAAGCTATAAGTACAGATGAAGAATTTGCAAGAGCAAGAGTGTTTACATCAATTTATAATGATGAGTTAGCTCGTTTGAAGGAAGAGTATGGCGAAAAAGCGAAAGGAAATGTTTCTTATAGCAAAATAAAGGTAGATATATCCGCAGAGAGATCAAAGGAAAAGAATAATAATGAAGGCAATACTATTGATTTGCAAATTTAGATTGTTGATTGCGTTTTAGCAAATAGTAGATAAAAAAAGGAAAGAAGAACTGGCAATTAAACTGAACGTAGTAAGACAGACAGTATCAAAATGGGAGAATGGTTTGTCAGTTCCAGATTCCAGTATGCTGATTATTTTGGCGAATGAACTGGATACTACTGTAAGTGAATTACTTGGAGAACCTGTAGCAGAACCGACTACCGATGATTTAAAGATTCTTTCTGAAAAATTAGAAGTTATTAATTTGCAGCTTGCAAAAAGAAGTATAACAAAGGTAAAAACGATTCGATGGATTCTTATTTCATTGTGTGCGGTTATAGTGGTAATATTTATCGCACTTGCATATACGAATAGTTTTTATTTGAATTGGAATTACAATTACAATGATCCTGAGTTGGCAGTGGCAGGAACAATACTGCATGGGTTTGAATTCTTGTTTGTAAGACTCGCACCGATTGTTTTTTTGACTTCGGTGGTTGGAGTTGTGGTGACATATAAGAAAAGATAAATTGATGGTTTATTCCATACGAGAATAAAAATAGAGTAGACGAATTATTTAGCAATCTTCATCAAATCTTTATTTTTTTCTGTTAGGTTAT
>USQP01000135.1 GCA_900556945.1 uncultured Clostridium sp. | reverse complement strand
ATCTACACTTCTAGCTTCGTCGGCAGCGTCAGATGTGTATAAGAGACAGTCGTTATATTATAGAACTGTTAAAAATGTGTTTTTAAAATCCTAAGGAGGAGAATTATGGGAGAAGTAATCGTTATTACATCAGGTAAAGGTGGAGTAGGAAAAACAACAACAACAGCAAATTTAGGGTCAAGTTTAGCTTTAGAAGGAAAAAAGGTAGTTTTAATTGATACAGACATAGGGCTACGTAATCTAGACGTTGTTATGGGACTAGAAAATAGAATCGTATATGATATTGTTGACGTTGTAGAAGAAAAATGTAAATTGAGACAAGCTATGATAAAAGATAAAAGATTTAAAGAATTATACCTACTACCAGCAGCCCAAACGAGAGATAAAAGCGCAGTAAATGAAGAACAGATGAAAAATTTAGTCAATAAATTAAAAGAAGAATTTGATTATATACTAATTGATTGTCCAGCTGGAATTGAACAAGGATTTAAAAATGCCATAGCAGGTGCGGATCGTGCTATTGTTGTGACGACAGCAGAAATATCAGCAATAAGAGATGCTGATAGAATAATTGGATTATTAGAATCATCAGAAATCAAAAATCCAGAATTAGTAATTAATAGAATTCGACCAAACATGGTGAAAAAAGGTGAAATGATGGATGTCGATGATATTGTTGACCTTCTATCCATTGATTTAATAGGTGTTGTTCCAGATGATGAATATATTATTACACAAACCAATAAAGGAGAACCTGTTATTCAAAATAAAAAAGCACCATCAGGAAAAGCTTATATAGAGATAGCTAAAAGAGTATTAGGAGAAAAAATAGAGGTAACAATTCCTGGTAGGGAAAAAGGATTTTTTGCAAAATTGAAAAGGATATTCAAAAAACAATAAAGCATTTGGAGGTAAGTAAGAATAATGTTTGAAAACATAATGAAATTTTTTAAGAAATTGAATAAAAAAGAAAATCAGGTGGCGTCTAATTCAAAAGATGCAGCAAAAGAAAGATTACATTTAGTCTTGATGCAAGATAGAGCAAATGTTTCAGCAGACTTCTTAGAACTAATGAAACAGGAAATTATTGAAGTAATTAAGAAATATATTGATGTAGATGAAAGCGCCATTGATGTAAGACTTACTAACAAAGAAAATAGTGACGGTACGAATGGAGCACCAGCCTTATATGCTAACATTCCAATTTTAAATATAAAAAATGAGGCAAGAAAAATAGAAGTTAAGCAAGAAAATGAAAAAAACAAAGAAATAGAAAAGAAAAATGACAATGAAAAAGAAGTGATAGAACAAGAGGAAAAAATAGAAAAAGAAGACAAGGAAAAAAAGCAAAAAGATCAAATAAAAGAAAAACAAGAAATCGAACCTAATGTAACAAAAAAAATGAACCAAGAAATAGAGAAGGATAAGGAAAAAAAGAACAAGACGCAAACAGAAAATTCAACAGAAGAAGTTAAATCAGAAAATTAAGTGAGAAAAAGAGTGGGTTAATGAGAAAAAGAGAATTTAAAAATATAGAATGGAGTTTATTAATAGTTGCAATTATCCTATGTTGTGTAGGTTTAGTTGCACTATTTTCTGCAACACAAGAAACAGAACATGACGAATTCAATAAACAAATTATATGGCTTGTGGTAAGTTTAATAATTATGGTATTAGTCATGCTAGTTGATTATGATTTCATTGTAAAAGCATCTCCAATATTTTATGGAATATTTATATTATTACTAATTGCAGTATTATTTACATCACCAGTAAATGGTGCAACAAGCTGGTTTGATATAGGATTTTTTTCTTTTCAGCCTGGTGAATTTGCAAAAGTATTTGTTATTTTATTTTTAGCTTTAGCAATTAAAAAAATACAAGAAAGAAACAAACGAGATATTAATAAGCCAACAAGACTATTAATTATAATGGCCATTTTAGGACTACCAATTTTGTTGATAGTAAAACAACCAGATTATGGAACAGCTTTAGCATTTATAGTAGCCACTGCTATGATGCTAATAACGGCTGGAATTGATAAAAAATATATTATTATTACAACGATATTGGTGGTAGTATCTGTACCATTATTGTATCAATTTGTTTTGCCTGAACATGCGAAAAAAAGAATTGATATATTTTTAAATCCAGAGTCTGATCCAAGAGGAGCCGGATATAATATCATTCAATCGAAACTTGCAATTGGTGCAGGTGGACTTACAGGAATGGGATTACTAAAAGGTAATCAAACACAGTTAGGATTTTTATATCCTAAAACAACAGATTTTATTTTTGCAGTTATTGGAGAAGAGATGGGATTTGTAGTTGCATGTACTATTATTATATTATATGTATTTTTGATAACAAAATGTTTGTATGTCGCAAAAACGGCAAAGGATGAAACGGGAGCATTAATTGCATCTGGAATTACTGGAATTTTTTTATTTCACATGATAGAAAATATAGGAATGGTTATGGGCTTGTTACCAATTACAGGAGTTCCACTCCCATTTATAAGTTATGGA
The DNA here is from genome assembly GCA_900556945.1 of uncultured Clostridium sp. Classification (GTDB taxonomy): domain Bacteria; phylum Bacillota; class Clostridia; order TANB77; family CAG-508; genus CAG-269. Next base: position 1,040 of record USQP01000135.1, on the reverse strand, counting down.
GGAAGTTCCTTAATTACAAACTTCATTTGTATTGGTTTATTATTAAATATTAGTAGTAAAAGACAAAAAACGATATTTGTTAAATAACGGCTAAATGGTGCTAGATATATAGTGGGAGAAAAAGATGTATTTGAAAAAATTGAAAATTGGAAATCTAGAATTAGAAAATAATCTAATATTAGCTCCTATGGCAGGTGTAACAAACCTGCCTTTTCGAATGATATGTAAGAAATTTGGGCCAGGGATGGTATGCACAGAAATGGCAAGCGCAAAGGCCATGTTTCATAACGATCAGAAAACAAAGAGATTGTTAAATACAGAAGGAGAAAAAAGACCAATTAGTTTTCAGATTTTTGGTAGCGATGAGGAATCTATGGGGTATTCGGCAAAAATATTAAGTAAATTTGCTGATATTATTGATATAAATATGGGATGTCCTGCCCCTAAAGTTGTTAAAAATGGTGATGGAAGTAAGCTTTTATTAAATTTAGAAAAGGCTAAAAGCATCATGTCGCAAGTAGTTAAAAATTCTGATGTCCCAGTTACAGTAAAAATAAGAACCGGATGGGATAAGGAACATATTGTTGCAACAGAGGTTGCTAAAATGGCAGAAGAGTTAGGAATTTCTGCTATCACTATACATGGAAGAACAAGGAGCGAATTTTATACAGGAAGAGCAGATTGGGAAGTTATCAAGAGAGTAAAAGAAAGTGTTAATATACCAGTTATAGGAAATGGAGATGTTTGGAATGAAGAAACAGCCCATCAAATGTTTGAAGAAACTGGGGTAGATGGAATTATGATAGGAAGAGGAAGTTTTGGAAATCCTTGGATTTTTAGAAATATTAGATATTTTTTAGAAACGGGAAAAAAATTACCTTTGCCATCGAATCAAGAAAAGTTGGACATTATAAAAGAACATATTTGTCTTGCTGTGGAGGAAAAAGGAGATGTTGCTATAAAGGAACTTAGAAAACATATTGCTTGGTATCTGTCTCTTATACACATCTCCGAGCCCACGAGACGCGTAGTAATCTCGT
>USQP01000134.1 GCA_900556945.1 uncultured Clostridium sp. | reverse complement strand
GCGTCAGATGTGTATAAGAGACAGAAACAAAAACGTAAAATGGCTAATTCTTGTTATGATAATATGTTTATTTACAGGGTTATTAACACCATTAGGAGATACACCATATACGTATTTATTAAAAACATTGCAGGGAAATACGACACAAAATATAAATGAACATTTACCAATGACTCTTGCCGATGATACAGAAGTTATTTGTACTTTGATAATATTCTTAGCAATATTGATTTTTACAAAGGCAAAAATTCGATTAAGTGATTTATTTATGCTAGGAGGATTGTGCTATTTAATGCTAGCTTCTAGAAGGCAAGTAAGCATATTTGCTTTAATATGTTCAGTTATTCTAAATAGATTAATAGTAGATTTAATACAACAATACACAAAAATAACTTTGAAAGAAATAGAAGAAAAAATCACAAATGTCATTGGAATTTTAATTCTTACAATTGCTATGTTAGGATTTAGTTATTATATGGCAAAAGATAAGATAGATGATAGTTATATTGATGAATCGACTTATCCAGTACAAGCATGTGACTATATTTTAGAAAACATCGATTTAGGACAAGCAAGATTTTACAATGAATACAATTATGGAAGTTATATGTTATATCGAGGAATACCAGTATTTATTGATTCAAGAGCAGACTTATATGCACCTGAATTTAGTGGAAAAGAAGAGGATATATTTATGGACTTTATAGAAACATCTAATATTAGTACATTCTATCAAGATACTTTTGAGAAATATAACATAACTCATGTGATAACATATAAAAATTCAAAGGTGAACATGATTATAACAAAGACAGAGGACTCTCAATATAAGGAGTTATATAGTGACAAATATTTCATAATATATGAAAGAGTGACCAATTAGGGACGTTTCACATTGGACATTTTGTTTTTGATATGATAAAAGTAATAATGAGGAAGTAAGAAATGAGAGAATTTATTGTAAGAGAAGAGGAAATAAATAATAGAATCGATTCTTATTTATCAAGAAAAGATCAAGACATTTCTAGAGTTACTGTGCAACGATTAATAGAACAAGAAAAAGTGCTAGTAAATGGGAAGAAAACAAAATCATCTTATAAAGTGCAAGAAAATGATAAAATAACACTGGAAGAAGAAATTCCAAGAGAAATATCTTTGAAAGCACAAGATATACCAATTGAAGTTATTTATGAGGATAAAGATATTATAGTTGTTAACAAACCTAAAGGGATGGTTGTTCATCCAGCCAATGGAAATCCAGATAGCACGTTAGTAAATGCCATTATGGCAATTTGTAAAGATTCTTTATCAGGAATTGGAGGAGAAATCAGACCTGGAATTGTTCATAGATTGGATAAAGATACATCAGGAATATTGATTGTGGCTAAAAATGACAAAGCACATATTAATATGAGTGAGCAAATAAAAAATCATGAGGTAGAAAAAACATATATAGCTTTAGTAAAAGGGATAGTAAAAGAAGCAGAAGCTACTATTAATATGCCAATTGGAAGAAGTACGAAAGACAGAAAGAAGATGGCTGTAACGAAAAATGGAAAAGAAGCTATTACGCATTTTAAGGTAATAGGAAGATTTCCAAAACACAATTGTACCTTATTAGAAGTAAAAATAGAAACAGGAAGAACGCATCAAATTAGAGTTCATTTATCTCAGATTGGATATCCTATTGTAGGAGATGTTGTATATTCTAATGGCAAAAATAAATGGAATATTCAAGGACAATGTTTGCATGCTAAAAGTTTAAAGTTTAAACATCCGATTACAAAAAAGGAAATGTTTTTAGAAACAGAATTGCCAGAATATTTCAAGAAAATATTAGAAGAATTGGAAAAAAGAATATAATATAGTTACAGAAAAAGAATGGTTAACCAATTTAGACATTAGCATATAGTATATAGAAAAAATAAAAGAATTGAAGGGAAATAGTTTGGAAGAAATAAGATTACAAAAATATCTTGCTGAAGCAGGAGTTGCTTCTAGAAGAAAAGCCGAAGAGCTAATTGAACAAGGAAAAATCAAAGTAAACAACGAAAAAGTGACGGAGCTTGGAAGAAAAATAAATCCAAATAAAGACAAAGTAGAATACCAAGGGGAAATTATAACGATACAGGAAGAAAAAGTTTATATTTTATTAAACAAACCAATTGGATATGTGACAACTGTAAAAGACCAATTCAATAGAGATTCTGTTTTAGATTTGGTAAAAACAAATAAGAGGTTAGTTCCCGTACGGAAGACTAGATATGTATACTTCTGGTGCATTAATTCTTACCAATGATGGTAATTTTGTATATAAAGTAACACATCCAAAACATGAAATTGAAAAAACGTACACGGTAACGATTAAGGGGATGGTAAAGAAAGAATCTGTAGAACAATTAAAGAAAGGCGTAAATATTGGTGATTATATAACCAAGCCAGCAAAAGTAAAAATCTTAAAAACAGACGAGGAAAAAAAACAATCTAGATTAGAAATTACAATTCATGAAGGAAAAAATAGACAGGTAAGAAAAATGTGTGAGCAGATAGGGCATAAGGTTTTAGCACTGCATAGAAGTAAAATAGCTGGAATAGGCGTAAAAGATATACCACTGCGGAAAATGGAGATATTTAAATCCAGAAGAAGTGAATAAAATTTTAGGTGAAAATATTGAAAAATGATAATAGAAAAGATATAATGTAACAAACATAAGATAAGAGGAGAAAAAACAAATGAATACATTTAAATTTGTACCTGAGGGATGGAATAATGAAATTACAAAATTGAATCAAGCAGATATCGATAAATATATGAAAAATAAAGCAATTTTACAAGGGCTAGTTAGAAAATGTGATGAAAACTATAATTTACATATAAATTTTGAAAACGGTTTAAATGGAGTAATACCAAGAGAAGAAGTAGAAGGAATCAATTTACAAGAAAACGGATTACCAAAAGAAAACTTATGTACAGGAAAAGTACATAAATTTGTTCAATTTAAAGTAAAGGATATTGATCATCAAAATAGACTAATTTTATCTAGAAGACAAGTACAAGAAGAGGCTTTAAATTGGGTTAAAAAAGATTTAGAACTTGGACAAAAAGTGACAGGAATTGTAAAAAATATAAAACCATATGGAGCCTTTGTAGAAATTGGCGGTGGAATAGTAGGAATTATTCATATAGAAGATTTATCAGTAGCGAGAATAAAAACACCATATGAAAGACTAAAAATTGGACAAAAAATTGATGTTGTGGTAAAATCTATAGATAGAGAACAAGGTAAAGTAATTTTATCATATAAAGAAACATTAGGTACATGGGAAGAAAATGCTAAAATGTTTACACCAGGAATAAAAGTAAAAGGTATTGTAAGAGAGACAGAAAAACATAAAAATGGAATTTTTATAGAGCTTACACCAAACTTGGTTGGAATGGCTGAGTATGAAGAAGGACTTAACTATGGACAAGATGTAGACGTATATATCAAAAAAATTGATAAAGATAAAAAAAAGGTAAAATTACTAATTGTTTAAGTTTTTTAATCATAAATAAAATATAAACATAATTATTT
>USQP01000133.1 GCA_900556945.1 uncultured Clostridium sp. | reverse complement strand
AGATTACTACGCGTCTCGTGGGCTCGGAGATGTGTATAAGAGACAGATATATTTTAATAAATAAGTTATCGTTTCAAATATAACCGTAGCCCCCATGACCATAAACATAATCGTCATCCTGCTATCTTTTGAAAAATTTTTATCAAAAACTCCTGCTAAAAATCCGATTAATCCAAAAATTGATGCATACACTCCTATTTTATTTCCTAATAAAAAGTCTAACACAATTCCTACTCCTACTCCATATGCTGTTCCCATCGTACGATTGGCAAATAAACCGATAAATAAAACAAAAATAACAAATAAATTTGGCATAATCCCTGCAATATTGAACCAACTAAAAAAATTAGATTGTAAATAATATAAGATAAGTGCTGTCAAAATTAAGATTATATTTATTATTACTTTCTTCAATTCATTCACCTTTCCTTTTATTTATTTGTAATAACTAAAACAGTATCTAACTTATCAAAATCTACTGCTGTCTCAACCAAGGCATATCGATCTGTCAAATTTTGCGTATTGGTTACTTTTTTTACTGTACCAATATGAATTCCTTTTGGATAAATTCCTCCCAAGCCAGATGTTTCGATGCTATCACCTTGAATAATATTAGCATCTGTTGGTATGTACATTGCTTTTAAAGTAGAATTGTCATCTAGTGTTCCTTTACAGACAATACTATCTTTCGTTGTACTCATGGAGCAGCTAATTGAACTTGCTGTATCAATTATTGTTTGAACTTTAGCTGTTGAGTTTGTGACTGAAATAATATGACCAACCAAACCTTCATCGCCAATTACTGTCATATTTTCTTCTACGCCATCATTTTTGCCAAGATTAATTACAATTGTTTTAGAATAATTACTAATATCTTTATTAATAACATATCCTGGAATCGTTTTATATTCTCCATACTTTTCAGTTAAATTCAAGTATTCTTTCAATGTTTCGTTTTGTGTTTTAATATTTTCTAATTCTCTTAATGATTGTTCTAATTGGCTATTTTTTTCTTTTAGTTGCTGATTTTCTTCTTTTAAATTATTAATATCTGTAAAAAATGTACTGTTTCCACCTAGTTTGTTTTTTAAATAGGTTAATCCATTTTGTACTGGCATAACTAAGTTTGTTGCTATATTTTCTAAAACATTACTGTTTTCTTCTCCATTTGAGAAAATTACGATTAAAATTAATATGATAATTGTTATAATAATACCTATTATCCCACTCTTTTTATTTCTGTACATTTCTTACTCCTATCTGTTTATTTTCTATTTCTTGCACTGACAAGAACTCTTTTTAATCTTTCAATATCTTCTAAGGTTTTTCCCGTACCTCTTACTACGCAATCTAATGGTTCTTCAGCCACATACACAGGCATTCCCGTTTCTAAACTTAACAGTTTGTCCAAATTTTTTATGAAAGCTCCTCCACCTGCTAATACAATTCCTTTTTCCATAATATCTGATGCTAATTCAGGTGGGGTCTTTTCTAATGTTGCTTTTACAATCTCCACAATTTTACCAACAGATTCCTTCATTGCCTCTTCAATTTGAACGGAAGTTATTGTTACATTTCGAGGTAATCCATCGCTTAAGTCCCTTCCTCTTATTTCCATAGGCGTTTCTGTCATCAAAGGCATCGCGCAACCAATTTGCATTTTAATCTGTTCAGCTGTCGTTTCTCCTATTGCTAAGTTCATTTCCCTTTTTATATAATTTACAATATCTTCATCTAATTCGTCGCCAGCGACTCTTAAAGAATGGCTTACTACAATTCCTCCTAATGAAATGACTGCTACCTCTGTTGTTCCCCCTCCAATATCAACAATAATATTTCCACTTGGCTCACCAACATCTAAAGATGCTCCAATAGCAGCTGCCATTGGTTCTTCAATCAAATATACTTCCTTCGCTCCAGCTTGTAAAACAGATTCTTCTACTGCTCTTTCTTCTACTTCTGTAATTCCAGATGGTACTCCAACTACAACTCTTGGTCTTCCAATCGTATATCTTTTTGCTACTTTTCCAATCATATTTTTTAACATTAATTGTGTTGCTGTAAAATCAGCAATAACACCATCTTTCAATGGTCTTACTGCTTTTATTTGTTCTGGTGTTCTTCCAAGCATTTCTTTTGCTTCATTTCCAGTCGCCATAATATTTCCTGTCTTTCGATCAATTGCAACAACAGATGGCTCTTTTAAAACAATTCCTTTTCCTTTTAATGTAACCAAGATATTGGCTGTACCCAGGTCTATCCCTATATCTTTTGACCCTAAGGCAAAATATTTCATGAAACTCATATTTTCTTTTTAACTCCTTCTTTTTAACTTTTCAAACTATTTTTTAAGAAACTAACCTTGAAAATATACTTGTATAATTCATATTTCCAATAACAAGATGATCGACTAGTTCAATTCCAAGTAAATTGGCAACCTCATATAAATGTTCCGTAAAAGTAAGATCTTTTTTACTCGGTGTTGAATCCCCACTTGGATGGTTATGCACCAATATAATTTTAGGTGCTTTCATTTTGATTGGTTCGGACATGATATCTCTCATCGAAACATTAGCAAAATTACTCCCTCCTGTTGCAATTTCCTTAATTTTTAGTATTTCGTTTTTATTATTTAGAATCACTAGTTTTACTTTCTCGTTACTTTCAAATTTAAGCTCACTCATTAAAATTTTAGCTAAATCATGTGGTTGTTTAATGACTATCTTTTTATAATTTGAAGTTCTAAACATACGAATCGCTAATTCACTTACCGCTTTTATTTGAATTGCTTTTACTTTCCCTATTCCGTTTATTTGCATTAATTCTTCTATCGTTAAAGTCTGCAAATACTTCAAATCTTCTTCTTCTGTATCATTCATTTTCAAGATCTTTTGTGCTAATTCTACAGATGTCTCTTCTTTTGTTCCTGTTTTTATAATAATTGCCAATAACTCCGCATTCGATAATGTCTTTTCTCCATATATTTCTAATTTTTCATATGGTCTTTCTAATTCTGGCAATTCTTTCATTTTTATTGACAAAATATTTTCATTCCTTTCTTACTTTATTGCCCCTATTTTGTCTTTTTTATTATCTATATCTTTTTATAGATAAAAATAGCAAGTATCATGCCAATTATGCTTGATATACTTATTTTAAACATTAAAGCAAAAGTAATTTTTACAACGCTTAAATCTAGCACAATTGGATTTTCTAGTCCAAAACTTTGACTATAGGAAAGCCACCAAAGCCAGTCTACTTTCGATGCAAGTTCTCCTAATAACCCTCCTACTACTAATCCTGATAAAATAAATATTAATAATATCCATATATTTTTTTCTTTTGTTGCCATTTATCTTCTCATTCCTTTCCTAAGATACAAACTGGGTTGGAAAGAATTGAATATTTGACTAAGCAAATGTCAATTTTTTTCAACCATATCTCTCCAAAAATTTCTTTTTTCCTTACGGCTATTCATTTTTTAAACCAATGGTATTATATCCTTTATTAGTAAATTTTTCAAGTATATAGTGGTATTTTTTCCTGTCTCTTATACACATCTGACGCTGCCGACGAAGCTAGAAGTGTA
>USQP01000132.1 GCA_900556945.1 uncultured Clostridium sp. | reverse complement strand
CAGATGTGTATAAGAGACAGCTTAATAATTTTAGGAGTTCTTTATTTTTCATAGAATTTTTTAAAATGTATTCAGCTATTTCGGTTTCTTTATTTATTTTCTTTAAATAATTCAAATAATAAGAAGAATTTAAATATAATATTTGAAAAATAAATCTAGTCTTTTTATAAGTTTGAAAATTTTTTATTTTTCTTTTCTCAAAACTTTCTATTACTTTATTTTTTCTTAGCGATACTGTTAAGAAAAATTCATCTCTTACTACAATCATTCCAAGTGGCATGGTTGTATAAACTTCATTTTCTTCCCCTTTTTCGCTAATTGGCACATCTACCACAAAAAGTATCGTGTTATCATCATCTTCTTTATCAATTCTTGCCTTTTCTTCATAATCTAAAGCATCACGAATAAAATCTTCTTGTATTTTTATATTTTCACATACCTTTTTTATCTCTACCTCAGACGGATTTACTAAATTAATCCAAGCTCCCTTTTTAAATTCTTTTATTTCTTGAAACTCGTTAGTTTCTACATCTGTATTGTATATTTTTAGCAAACCCATCACCCCTTTATCTTTTCTCAATACTAATATTGTAGCCTTTTTAAAGGGTTTTGTCAACTATTTATTTTCTAATCTTTTTATTCTTCTCATCTATTAAAATCACTTTCTTTAATATTGCAAGATTGAAATATATAGTTTTTTAATACGTTTAAAATTAATTTTTTGTTTTTTTCCATTCTATTCATAAGAGCAATGTTATGTTGCATGCAGTAACCTAGTTTCTTTGTAATATCTTGATCCCTTCCTTTAAAAGGATATTGTTCCAAGTTTGCGCAAATGCAAGCTTTGGGTTTTTGAGGAAGAGAAGTTTGAAAAGCATTACGAAATAGATTGCAATAAAATATAGGTTCAAAAGTTTGTAATGCTTCTTCATCATAAAATTCTGGATAATCCTCTTTTAGCTTGTCTTTTAACTCTTTAGAAATTTTACAACCATTTCCAACAACAATTACAGATGGATTTATATTACTTTGAGATGAATTCTTGTTTTTATTTGCATTACAAAATGCAAATGCTTCTTCTATACTTTGTGCAGATATAAGATTCACTTTACTCTCTAAAGAATTATGTAATTCACTAATAAAATCTGAATCAGTATCAATTATTAATATATCTCTTTTCAATTAAATCAAATTCCTCCTAACTAAAAAACTTATTTGCTCTCTTTATTTCCATTATTATACAATAAAAAAATATATAAAGCAATTTCTTTGCCTGAAAAGTAAAAAAATGAGCAAAGCATAAAGCTTTGCTATGTCTGGTGCGCCATAGAGGGGTCGAACCTCCGACCGTCAGATTAAGAGTCTGCTGCTCTACCAACTGAGCTAATGGCGCATTTATTTGATTTCGACTTTTAAATTATATTACCTTTTCTCCTTCTTGTCAATATTTTTTTTTAAATAACCTACACCAAATATACATTTGTACAATATGATAAAAAACCAATACTTATTCATATTGGTTTTTTATCGTTTTAATTCTCTTCATTCTCATTCTCTTTTTCTACTTCTGTTGACGTTGTATTAGCAGGTAACTCTTCGCTTGTTGATGCACTTGGTTCTGTTGTTTGTGTTTCCGTTAAAGTAGTTGTATTATCTTGTGTTTGGCTTGTGGTCTCTTTTGTTCCTTTTATTACTATTCTTGTCATGGCACTATAAGTATCCCTAGAAAGTAATGTGGTTGACACTACCTTTCCATTTAGCATCTTAGTAATATATGTCTCTGTTGTTAATCCGTTTGTACCTTTTTGCTTTATTACTTCCTTTCCCGCCGTTAAACTTGCATCCTCTTGATATTGCGTTGTATAAGGAATCGTTGCTATTGTCTTTGTATTAAAACTAAAAGTATATTCATTTTCTTCTTTTATTCCATATAGAGATACTGTAGCAATTCCATTTTTTGCACTAGCAATCATTCTAACTGGATATTGTCTTGTATTTTTGAATTTAAAATCTGTTACACCATATACCACTGTTGCATCTCTACCTGCTGGTACATAAGAAGTAACAAATTGATGATTTCTTCTTTCTACAATTTGTAGATTAGCCATTAAAACGGTATTATATAAAGTAGAAGATATTTGGCAAATTCCTCCTCCAATTCCATCAACCACTTCACCGCCTGAATATATTTTTCCGTTCTTATATCCCGCTGCTACTGTTCTAGGTCCTAATGTTTGATTATAAGAAAATGTTTCTCCTGCTAAGATTACTTTTCCATTTATCTTCTGACATGCAATTTGTAAATTGGTTGACCTATCTACATCACTCACGTCATACCTGGTTGTAAAAGTTGCAAGTTGATCAGGAAAGGCTTCGGATCCAATTTGGTCTAACGTTACTTTGGGTTTTGTTATAGTAAGCTTAATTACATATTCTTCTTTATCCTCTTTTAGCAATTCTCTTGCCGCTTCTACATCAAAATCTATTCCTTCCACTTCTGGATAAACAACAAATGGATCTTTTGTATAGTACGCATCTTTAGCTTCTTTATATACTTCTTGGTGTATCTTATCTATATCGATTGCTTCCGGTTCTTTTTGAATAACCGGTATCTCAATGAGATTCTCATTTGAATTTACTTCATTTAGTCTTTCTTTTACCTGTTCTATTAATTTATCTGTTTCAATAACAATTCCTGCTTTTCCTTTTGTTATAATTAATTCATCTTCTTCAATAGAGTAATTCGAATCCACCACTACTCCAGGTAAATTTACGCTAATATCATTTATTGTTTGTTTTGTAACTTCTTCATTGAATGACATATCAACATTTATATTTTTCTTTCCAATCAACGTAAATAAAATATCATAATTGCTTAAAAATATATTTTCTTTTCTTCCTATTTGATAGGCTTCCTCTATTGTTTTATCTATATCGTAATTTACTTCCATTAATGTTGGATTTAACGTAGACTCATAATCTTCATATTTTAAATCAATTTCTTTTTCTTTTTTTACAGAATATAAACTTTCTATCGTTCCCTTTGCTTCTTCTTTTGATAATCCTGACACGTCAACTCCAGAAATTGAAACACCACTTATAATTTTTTCATTGTTAATATTAAGTAACGCAAAAATAGTAGATAGTAAAATTCCTACTATCACAAAAATTCCTATCATAATGCCTAACATGATATACTTCTTTTTACTTTTTGGTTTATTGTTATTATTTTCTTTTTTTGTTTTTTCTTTTTTATTTTCTTCTTCTTTGACGTTATCGACTTTCATTTTTGGTTCTTCTTCATCTTTAACTAATTGAGAGTTTTCTTCTAAATTGTTTCTATCATTTGTATTCATTTTTTCTTCTTTTTTATCCTCTTCTACAAAACTTTCTTTCATAAAAATTCCCCTTTTGTGTTTCCTCTATTAAATCTTATCATAAAGTCATTCTTTTTACAATATTTTTATATGTTTTTTCGACTTTTATTTTATAACGCAAAACGTCCATTTAATAATATGTTTCAGATATCAATTTATTCCTAATTAGATTTTTTTGAAAAATTTTTCGAAAAATACTTGAACATTGTAGAATTTAATATTATAATGTCTGTCTCTTATACACATCTCCGAG
>USQP01000131.1 GCA_900556945.1 uncultured Clostridium sp. | reverse complement strand
GCGTCTCGTGGGCTCGGAGATGTGTATAAGAGACAGTTGTATCTTATGCTTTTTTTGATAGGATGATTTAGTGGCTCATTAGCATCAAGTGCTTCTTTATAAGGGCGTTCTTCCGAATATAGAGAATCAGAACATAAATTAAAAAGTGTATTACCTGCATTTGTATTGATTAATACCAATGACACCCCTTTATTTATATCTGTAATTTTAGTTGATTTTAATCCCCAAAAATCTCCGATGGTCATATCTGCATTCCTTTCTTTTCTTGCAAAATGGCAAGAAAGACAAGAAGGTCGGTACGTAATTCCGTTAAAAAAACCCTTCATATAGAGATCATTACTAAGAGGACGCTGATAGCTAGGTAATATTTGATTATCTTCTATTAGTGAGAAATTGTATTGTGAATTGCTGCGAAAATTAATTTGTTTGATACGTTTTTTGAGGATATTTGAAGGAATACTTTCCTTTAAAAATTTGCATGAAGGAACTCCATGGCATATTAACTCTACAGTAAATAAATTAGGATGTTTGGAAAAACGTGCTTTTATGCCAGCTATTTGGCAAGGAGTGCCAATAAAAAGTACATTCTTTTGAGTTTTTAAATCTTCATCTATTTTGGTATATGTTTCATGAATTTCGCTTTGAACATATTTAGACCCTCTTAAACGAAGAATATTTTCAATAGTTGTACATCTAATGTGGCAGATGTTGAAAGGAGGAGTAAAAGCGCATCCGTAAATTATACCATTGTTTTTAATGAATTCTTGAGCTAATAAAGTACCTATTCCACCAGAAGTGCTTTCTATTCGTTTTTTTTCATCTTTCCAATAGCAAGCTATTATTTTTTCGGGAATTTTGTATTCTTGTTTATGTAGCAAAGGACATTTTTTTTCACACAAATTGCATTCAATACACTTATTATGATCTATTTTAGGATATAAAAATCCATATATATCTTTTTCCATTGTGATTGCATGCTGTGGACATACAGCAAAACAAGTTGCACATCCTGTACATTCTTTATAAGAACATAATGTTGGCATAGAAATATTTAGATAGATTTAAAAATAGAAATTAAGCGTTTCTCATATGTTTCAGGTGTTAATGCTTGAGAATATTGAAAAGTTTTTAGTGAAAGTTGGTCTCTATATTTGCTGTTCTCTAAAATAGAGGTAACACTATCTACAATAGCATTAACATTTTGTATTGGTATGTATATAGCAGGGAAAGCTTCTAAGTCAGTTCCGGCGCATTCTGTTGTAATAATGGGGCAACCACAACTTGCAGCTTCAATAACAGTTCCTGCAAAACCTTCTGAAAGTGTAGGAAATACATAGGCTTCCGCTGTTCTATATTCTTCTTTTAATTCAGAACTTGTAAGAGTACCTATAAAATTTAAATCTTTGAAAACTGCTATGTCTTTGTATTTATTATCAATAGAACCTATAATTCTAAAATCTAAATCTGTATATTTTTGTTTTAATATTGTCGCTGCTTTTGCACAATATATTAATCCTTTCCTTACAGGATCATTACCAACCCAAATAATTTTATGTTTTATAGGACGATAATTATAATTTGTTTCTTGGATACTGGTAGGATAGGGTAATAAGAATGCTTTTTTAGGATTAAATTCGGGATATGCCATCATTGCCTTTAATACGTATTTTGATGGAACTGTATAATAATCGGCAGTTTGTAACATTTGGCTTACATATTTTTCTCTTATGGCAATACGATCCTCATATTGTTTCTTTATTCCACGTATGCAAGAGTATTCTGGATATTTGTTTACTTCATTTAATAGGAAATTGAAAGAAATAGGATTTTCGTATATGTCTACAACAACAGTTTTGCCTTGTTTTTTAGCGTATTTGATAAACCCTAAATTTTCATAATACATATTATAAATGCAATCGGCTTCATTTATGATTTTTTTGTGTTTGCAAAAAAAATGATCTAATGTGAAATATAAAATTTCATTTAGTAATTCAGTATTTACATTTTTTTTAAATAATAGTTTTAAGGTTGGTTTGTCTGATGCTTTGATATATGACTGGGGTATTTGAGGGAGTCTTAAACATAAACGCTTAAAAATTGTTTTTTTGATACCTAGTCTTATGAATAAGTAGGATAGTTTGCCTAAAAAAGTATATCTATATGAATCAGTGAATAAGGCCTTCAGTATATTATTTTCGTAGAAGGTTTTAGGGATTGTATATCGGTGCCTAGCGCCAATCTGTGATACTATTATATTTTTTGCCATAATATAAAAAGATTAAACAATGAATTTGGTACTTGCTTTTATTTTTTTACGTTCAATAGAATAGTAGCTTAGTGGATAAATAATAAGGAAAATAAAAATTAATCGTGTATATAAATAGTCTACTCCATGAGTAAAAATTAGTGGTATGGTAGCTATAATTGACAGATAAATGAATAGACATATTTGAGACTTACATATTCTTCGCCAAAAATATCCATATAAATATCCGATAATTCCAAATAGGAAGAACCCTAAATAGGAGAAACATTTGAAGGCTGAATAATACCCTGTCATGGTTGTAATGTTGTATGTTAATTTTTGAATTGTAGATTTATCATTTACTATGTTTAACTTTAAATTCTCTTTAGCTTCTTCCCCTACTAATCTTCGGGGAATATAGTTTTGTATAAAAGTATCCCATATACTTGTACCATAATCCATTTGTCCTGTTTCTTTTAGATACCTTATTCCCTTTGCTGCATTTCCTAAATCCATTCCGACTGTGATGTCTTTTTGTATAAAAGAAGTTTTGAATGCTTCCCATAAAACTAATTCTTGGGTGGAATTATTTTCATTGTTGGAATTTCCTACTAAGATATGTCTTATGACTGTTATACTAGCATTTAGCATTGCTCCAATTATTAGTATTGTAAATATAGATTTAGAAATAAGTTTGTGTTTTTGAGGATATTTCATACTAAGGATAAAAGAAATGGTAATGAGAAGAAACAGGCTTTCTCCTCGTGAACCTTTTATGAAGAATGCAAAGTAAATAAGAGGAACTAAAGTGCAGATAATGAGTAGATATAGATATTTGCTTTTATTTTTGCGAAAGATGAAAGTAACAATAGCACAAAATGCATATTGAGAAAAATTCTTTAGATTTGCTTGTATTACATTATCACTACCTTGAAAAGTGTCATTCCATAGGGTCATTGAATACAAACCAAGTATAGTGAAAATAAATAATATATATTTAGACTTTCTATAATTTATGCTTGAAAAGAAACTAGATGTAATTTTTTGCTTTTTTGCAATTTCAAATCCTAAAATAAAAGTAAGGTTACATGTGGCCATTATTATTCCCAAATCTCGGATAAGATATTTCTCGTAAAAAGGAGAAATATATATAGAGGATAGTTGAGGAAGTAAAACAAATATGCTAGTATAGGCCATCAAGAAAGGAGCTTGGAAAATGCCAAGTTTCTTCTTGTAATAATAAATTAATATTATTATATTAATTATAAGATATAAATAGAACCAAACACCCATATTGTACGATAATGAAGTTAATGACTTGTGTGTTAATACTCAATTTAGAGGGTACCCTTTTTATAAGGCATCAGAATGGATGCCTCACAAAAAATTGCTATTAAATTCGA
>USQP01000130.1 GCA_900556945.1 uncultured Clostridium sp. | reverse complement strand
AGTTTAATATTTTATATACTAAAAACTATTTTAATTCAACAACAGCTCCAACTTCAGCGAATTTAGCTTTTAAGTCTTCAGCTTCTTCTTTAGAAGCTCCTTCTTTAACTGTTTTTGGTGCTCCGTCTACTAATTCTTTGGCTTCTTTTAATCCTAATCCTGTAGCATCTCTAACTACTTTGATAACTTTAATTTTTTGATCTCCAGCTTCTGCTAATACAACATCGAAAGATGTTTTTTCTTCAGCGGCAGCTCCAGCTGCTGCTCCTCCAGCTGCTGGTGCAGCTGCTGCTACTGCAGACACTCCATATTTTTCTTCGATAGCTTTTACTAAGTCATTTAATTCAACAACTGTTAAAGCGTCGATTTCTTCAATTAATTTTTCTATTTTTTCCATTTTAAAATCCTCCTATAATTTTACTAGTGATATAAATATTCACTACTCTTTATTTTAGGTTTATTTTTATACAAGTTAAACCCTACTTGTTTTAATTATTCCGCTTTTGCTTCATCTGTTGTTGTTTCTTCTGTTGCTGGTGCTTCAGCTGCTACAGCTACTTCCACTTTTTCTCCAGCTTCTTCTTTTTGTTTTTTTACTTCATTTAATGCAACTGCAACTTTTGAAATATTTGAAAGTAATGCTCCAGCAAGCATTGATAATAATGTTTCTCTTGATGGTAATTTTGCTAATGTAACAATTTCTTCTGCCGTCATTACTTTTCCATCAATTACACCACCTTTGATTTTATAAAATTCGTTGTCCTTACTGAATTTATAAATCGTCTTTGAAGGTTCTAAGTAGTCCTCTTGGCTCATAATTACAGCTGTTGGTCCTACTAACTTGTCTTCTAATCCTTCGATACCACATTCAGCTAATGCTCTTTTTGTTATATTGTTTTTTATAACATTGCAAGTAGCATTTGCATTTCTTAAATCTTTTCTTAATTGTGTATCATCTGTAACATTAATTCCTCTGTATTCTGTTAAAAGTATTAATTTAGCATTTTTCATTTTTTCTGCTAATTCTTTTACTTCTGCTTTCTTTTGATTTAATATTGCTTCACTTGCCATTTATTTTTCACCTCCTAAAATTGATAAATAGTAAAATAAATAACACTCTTTTAGTTCCTATCCTAGGTTTACTAAAAGAGTGCTTTATCTTCTCTTTATTCTTTTACCTAGGTAGGACTTAGCTATGCATAAGTTATCTGTAACTTGCTTTGCTTCGAACAGCTAACTTAATTTTTGCCTACTGTCTTTGGCTCTTCTATCATTTTATTTTTGATTTATGAATATACTTGGTCCCATTGTTGTTGTTAATGCAACACTTTTAATGTATTGGCCTTTAGCTGCTGCTGGTTTAGCTTTTATAATTGCATTCATTATTACATCGTAGTTTTCAAATAATTTATCAGCTCCAAATGAAACTTTTCCAAATCCTAAGTGAATAATATTATTTTTGTCAAGTCTATATTCTACTTTACCAGATTTAATTTCACTAATTGCCTTTGTTACATCCATAGTAACTGTTCCTGATTTAGGGTTTGGCATTAATCCTTTTGGTCCTAATACTTTACCTAATCTTCCTACTACACCCATCATATCAGGTGTTGCAACTACAACGTCATAGTCAAACCAGTTTTCATTTTGAATTTTTGGAATCAATTCTTCTGCTCCAACAAAATCTGCTCCTGCTTTTTCTGCCTCTTCAGCTTTTGGTCCTTTCGCAAACACTAAAACCTTTTGTGTTTTACCTGTACCATTTGGAAGTACAACTGTACCTCTAACTTGTTGGTCTGCATGTTTCGAATCAACACCTAATTTTACATGTAATTCAACAGTTTCATCAAATTTTGTTTTTGGCATTTTTTCAATTATTTCTAAAGCTTCTTTTGCGTCATATTCTTTCGTTTTATCAACTAATTTTGCACTTTCTGCGTATCTTTTTGATACCTTTCCCATTTTCTTTACCTCCTTTGGTTTTAACGAGCAAAGCTCTCCCAATAAAATTAAATTTATAAATATAAAATATTTATCCGAACTAATCTACTACTACTATACCCATAGAACGAGCCGTACCTTCTACCATACTCATAGCTGTCTCTATTGATGCAGCATTTAAGTCTGGCATTTTTTGTTCTGCAATTTCTTTTACTTGTGCTTTTGTTATTTTAGCAACTTTTTCCATATTTGGCTTTCCTGAACCCTTTTGGATTTTAATTGCCTTTTTTATTAAAACTGCAACCGGTGGCACTTTTGTTATAAATTCAAAAGTTTTATCTTTATAAACAGTTATAACTACTGGTATAATCATTCCTGGTTGATTTGCCGTTCTATCATTGAATTCCTTTACAAATTGCATAATATTAACACCACTTGAACCTAAAGCTGGACCTACTGGTGGAGCTGGTGATGCTTTTCCTGCTTCTATTTGTAATTTAATAATATTTGAAATTTCTTTTTCTGCCATTTTAGTGGCACCTCCCTATTTTATTTTTTGAACTTGTGAAAATTCTAATTCTACTGGTGTTTCTCTTCCAAACATAGATACTAGAACTTTTACTTTATGTTTTTCTGTATTTATTTCTTGAACTGTACCTACAAATCCTTCAAATGGACCATTCATAACTTGTACTTGTTCATTTACTTCATAATCCACATTTACTGGAACATCTTCAAATCCCATATTTCTAATTTCTTCTTCTGTTAATGGAATCGGATCTGTTCCTGATCCAACAAACCCTGTAACTCCTCTTGTATTTCTTACAATATACCATGATTCTTCTGTTACAATCATTTTGATTAATACATAACCAGGGAAAACCTTTTTTAAATTAGTTTTTCTCTTACCATCTTTAATCTCTATTTGTTCTTCCATCGGAACTATGATATCAAAGAAAAAATCTTCCAATTCACGATTTTTAATTGTTTTTTCTAGGTCTGTTTTTACTTTATTTTCATAACCAGAATAAGTATGTACAACATACCATCTAGCTACCATATCATAATCTTTTTGAGACATTTTTTAAGCCTCCCTTATATTTTATTCCACATTATTTTCTGTACTATTTTCTGCATCTACTGTTTCCTGATTATCGCTGTTTAAAGTTGTTTCTTCCGTTGTTATTTCATTATTTTGTGTTGTTTCATTTGATGTTGAATTTACTGATGTTACAACTTCTTTTACTTTGTTTACTCCATACTTATTTAAACTTTCAAATGCTAAATCTAATACAAAAACAATTGCGGCTGTAATCAACACTATTGTTAATACTGCAACTGTATTATTAAATAATTGTTTTGGTGTTGGCCAAATTACTTTTTTTAACTCTGCTTTAAAATCTTTTGCAAAACTCTTTTTATTTTTATTGTTTTCTTTCTTATTTGCTTTTGCTTCCTTTTTAGCCATTTTATATCCTCCTTAAAATAGCTCACTTAACTATTTAGTTTCTTTATGTGTTGTACGCTTTTTACAGAATTTACAATACTTAACAATTTCTAATCTATCTGTATTATTTCTTTTATTTTTTGAAGTCATGTAATTTCTTCTTTTACATTCTGTACATTCTAATGTGATATTTTCTCTTGGTCCTTTTGCTGCCATTTCAATACACCCTGTCTCTTATACACATCTGACGCTGCCGACGAAGCTAGAAGTGTAGAT
>USQP01000129.1 GCA_900556945.1 uncultured Clostridium sp. | reverse complement strand
CAGCGTCAGATGTGTATAAGAGACAGGGCCGACTTAGTATATAAATTAAAAAATAAAGAAATATTCTTCTTAGTAGAGCATCAATCTAGTATTGATAATAGTATGCCATATCGAATTTTAAACTATTGTATTGATATCATGCAAGAGTGGAGCAGAGCAAGAAAGATAAAACGAGAAACGAAATATCCAATTGTAGTGCCAATTATTATCTATACAGGAAATGAAAAGTGGAAAATACCAAAAAATTTTAAAGAAAAACAAATAGGAAACTATGTGTTTGAAAATTATAAAATTGATTTAGAGTATAACTTAGTTGAAATTAGTAAATTGTCTAAAAAATTTTTATTACAAAAACGAAGTTTATTTGGCTATGGCATGATAATAGAAAAATCAAAAGATAAACAAGAACTGAAAGAAAATTTAGGAATGATTGTGGAACATATAAAAAACAGAGAGCAGTTGGATAAAATAAAGAATATAATATTATATCTCTTAAATGATTCATTAGAAGAATGTGCAAGAGAGGAATTAATAGAAAAAATAGAAATTGAAATAAGGAAAGGAGAAGAGGTTATGAGTAGTTTATATGAAAGGCTTGTAAATGAAAATCGTCAAATGATTAGGAAAGGTAAAAAAGAAGCAAAATTGGAAATAGCTAAGAAACTAATAAAAAAGAATGCAAATGAAAAAATGATATTAGAAATTACAGAAGTTACTCCAAAAGATTTAGAAAAACTAAAAAAGCAAGTATTGCTATAAAAATAGTATTGTTTCAGTATGAAAATAAGAACTTCTTATTACTATTTTACATAAAATACATTAGGATAAATGACAAGGAGGAAAACAATGGAAAAAGTATTAGAAGTAAAAAATATCAGCAAAAAATATCAAAATCAAGAAGGAGAGGTATTAGCACTTAAAAATGTGAATTTTAGAGTGAAACAAGGTGAGTTTGTAAGTATAATAGGACCAAGTGGATGTGGTAAATCAACTTTACTATCTATTATTGCAGGATTGGAAGAAAAAACAACAGGAGAGATATACATAGAAGGAGAAAAAGTGGAAGGAATATCACCAAAAATAGGATATATGCTACAAAGAGATTGTTTATTAGAATGGAAAACAGTTTTTAGCAATACTATGTTTGGATTAGAAGTAAAAGGAAAAAAGAATAAAGAAAATAAAGAATATGTAGAAGAACTATTAAAAAAATATCATTTATATGAGTTTAAAGACAAATATCCTTCTGAGCTATCTGGTGGAATGAGACAGAGGGTTGCTCTAATTAGAACCCTTGCTGTTAAACCTAAAATATTATTACTAGATGAAGCATTTTCAGCTTTAGATTATCAAACTAGAATTATGGTAACAAATGATATCTATTCTATTTTAAGAAAAGAAAAAATTACAGCACTTATTGTAACTCATGATATTTCAGAAGCAATTAGTATGTCAGATAGGGTTTTAGTACTAAGTAAGAGACCAGGAAGCATAAAAAACATCCATAAAATTAATTTTGAAATCGAAAATAGAACACCAATTAATTGTAGGGAAAATCCTAAATTTAGTGGATATTTTAATACACTATGGAAGGAGCTTGGAGTAGATGAATAAATTAGCTATATCAAAAGAAAGAAGACAATACTTAAAAAATATAAAAAAACAAAAGTATTTAGTATTCATAACACAAGTAGTACTATTAGTTGGCTTTTTAGCATTCTGGGAAATATTAGCCAATCAAGGTATAATTGATAGTTTTATTACCAGTCAGCCAAGTAGAATTTTTAATACTTTTATGAATCTGAGTTCAAATGATTTATTAAGACATATAGGAGTTACTGTTTATGAAACTGTTGTAGGATTTTTGCTGGGGACGTCATTAGGTATCATAATTGCCATAATTTTATGGTGGTCAAACTTTTTATCAAAAGTAGCAGAACCATATTTAGTGGTACTAAATAGCCTACCGAAAGTAGCACTTCGGACCAATTATCATTATTTGGGTAGGATCAGGAACACCAGCAATTATTGTAATGGCAGTAGCAATTTCATTAATTGTAACAATATTAGAAAATTTAAACGGTTTTTTAAAAACGGATAAAGAAGTCATTAAAATGGCAAAAACTTTTCAAGCAACGAAATTTCAAATATTAAGGAAGATTGTTATTCCAGCAAATTTGTCAACTTTTATTAACTCTTTAAAAGTAAATATCGGGTTATCTTTGGTTGGTGTAATATCAGGAGAATTTTTAGTATCTAAAGCAGGTCTTGGTTATTTAATTGTCTATGGAGGGCAAGTATTTAAATTGGACTTAGTAATGACAAGTGTAATAATACTTGGAATTGTAGCAGGGTTAATGTATTTAGCAGTGTTGCTACTTGAAAAATTTATTTTGAAGTCAAGGAATAGTTAATGTGGCTAAATGGGTGGCTAAATGGGGACGGGTACAGATTAACCTGGTCAATCTGTACCCGTCCCCATTTAGCCATTAGCCACCCATTTTACTTTTTGTTAACAAAATTTTATAGCTAAACATAAAATATAGCAAAAAGGAGGTGTGATATGAAAAAAAGAACGATAATTTACATTGGAGTAATACTTATCATGTTAGTAATAGCAGTAGGAGTATTTATAGCAAAAAAACAGACAACTAATGCAGAAGGATTAAAAAACATAAAAGTCAATGAAGTAACTCGTTCTGTATTCTATGCTCCACAATATGTAGCAATTAACAATGGGCATTTTGAAGAAAATGGATTCAAAATAGAATTATCAACAGGGCAAGGAGCAGATGCCGTTATGACAGCAGTTTTAAGTAATCAATGTGACATAGGATTTGCAGGACCAGAGGCTTCAATCTATGTATATAATGAAGGAAAGGAAGACTATTGTCAGGTTTTTGCACAAATGACCAAAAGAGACGGCTCATTTTTAGTTTCAAAAGAATCAACTGACAATTTTAGTTGGGAAGATTTAAAAGGAAAGACAGTTATACCAGGAAGAAAAGGTGGAGTACCTTATATGACTTTAGAGTATGTGTTAAAGAAAAATGGAATTAACCCAAAAACAGATTTAACACTAGATGATAGTATCAAATTTGATTTAATGGCTAGTGCATTTACAAGTGGAGAAGCTGAATATGTAACACTTTTTGAGCCAACTGCTTCATTAATAGAAAAAGAAGGAAAAGGGCATATTGTGGCATCTGTAGGAGAAACAGCAGGAGAGATACCATATACAGCATATTTCGCAAAGAAAAGTTATATAGAAAATAATGAAGATAACATACAAAAATTTACAAATGCAATCTACAAAGGGCAAAAATGGGTAAAGGAACATACAAGTAAGGAAATTGCAGAAGTGATTGCAAGCTTTTTCCCAGATACGGATATCGAAACGTTATCAAATGCAATACAAAGCTATAAAGACATTGATGCTTGGAATGATACTCCTGTTTTAAAAGAAGAATCTTTTGAAAGATTACAAGAAGTTATGACAAGTGCAGGAGAATTAGAACAAAAGGCACCTTATAATAAAATAGTGAATAATAAATATGCTGAAAATGTAAAAGATTAATGGCTATGGCTAAATGGGGACGGATACAGATTAACCAATTTTTCATTGGTTAATCTGTATCCGTCCCCATTTAGCCACCCATTTAGCCATAGCCACATTTATCTGTCTCTTATACACATCTGA
>USQP01000128.1 GCA_900556945.1 uncultured Clostridium sp. | reverse complement strand
TCTACACTTCTAGCTTCGTCGGCAGCGTCAGATGTGTATAAGAGACAGCATTAACAATACTTGCAGATATTAATCCACTAAAACTAGATGCTCCAATTGTTAGTAATTCTGGCATAGATGTTGCATATCCTGCAATATCACCTACTGTTTTCGGCTTTAAATTTAAGGTTTCTGCTAATTTTCTTAGTGTTGTAACTAAAATATATTTTGAAATTAGCACAGTCACACCTGAATAAATTAAAAATTTTATAAATTCAATTAACATTTTCTTTTTTCTCCCTAATTATTTATCTTTCCAATGTATTGATTGGGAATTCTTTTCTTAATTATTTTACCCAGTTTGGTTGCCATTTATTAGAAAATAAGGTATAATACTATCATATTTTATAAAAGGAGTTGTACAATGGAAGAAGTAAAAATTGGTAGTGTTTACCGTCATTTTAAAGGTAATTATTATTTTGTAGAAGATGTTGCTTATGATTCAGAAACAAAAGAAAGAATGGTTGTTTATAAACCCCTATATAAAAGAGAAGATGGTCATATGCTTTGGGTAAGGTCTGAAAAAATGTTTTTAGAATCAATTCCTGAAAGGCCTGATAACATGACTGGTCAAAAAGTAAGATTTGAATTAGTAAAAGATATTCAGAAAAATTATATAAAATAAAAATACT
Source organism: uncultured Clostridium sp. (assembly GCA_900556945.1). Lineage (GTDB taxonomy): Bacteria > Bacillota > Clostridia > TANB77 > CAG-508 > CAG-269. The sequence continues at coordinate 3,045 of USQP01000128.1, read as the reverse complement.
TGAAGATGTGTTAAAAATGGACAAAATAGAGTATAAACTTCTATCACACACAAAACTTTAACAGCTAACTGAAATGTCCCTTTTAAAACATCTTAATCAAGACAATGGAGGAAAATTATGATTGATATTAAGTTTTTAAGAGAAAATCCTGATGTAGTAAAAGACAATATTAGAAAAAAATTTCAAGATAATAAAATTATATTAGTAGATGAAGTAATTGAATTAGATAGGAAAAATAGAGAAGCTAAATTAAATGGTGACAATTTAAGAGCCAAAAGAAAACTTTTCAGTTCTCAAATTGGTATGCTTATGAAAAACGGTCAAAAAGAAGAGGCGGAAGAAATAAAATCTCAAGTAAATTCAATTAATAAAGATTTAGAAGAAAATGAAAAACTAGAAAATCATTATGCGGAAGAAATAAAATCTAGAATGATGAAAATTCCGAATATTATGCATGAATCTGTTCCTATTGGTAAAGATGACAATGAAAATGTAGAAATTCAAAAATTTGGTGATCCTATCGTTCCTGATTACGAAATTCCTTATCATGGAAAAATCATGGAAGCATTAGGCGGTCTTGATTTAGATAGTGCTAGACGTGTGGCTGGCAATGGCTTTTATTATTTAATGGGTGATATGGCTAGACTTCATTCTGCTGTATTAACTTATGCAAGAGACTTTATGATTAATAAGGGATTTACTTATTGTATTCCTCCTTATATGATTCGAAGTGATGTTGTAACAGGCGTTATGAGTTTTGAAGAAATGGATGCAATGATGTATAAAATTGAAGGTGAAGATTTATATTTAATCGGCACAAGTGAACACTCTATGATTGGTAAATTCAAAGACCAGATTCTAAAAAAGTCGGATATGCCTTATACTATGACTTCTTACTCTCCTTGCTTTAGGAAAGAAAAAGGTGCGCACGGAATTGAAGAACGTCGGAGTTTATAGAATTCATCAATTTGAAAAACAAGAAATGATTGTTGTTTGTGAACCAGAAGATAGCTGGAGCTGGTATGATAAAATGTGGTCTTATACCGTTGAATTCTTCAGAAGCATGAATATTCCTGTTAGAACTTTAGAATGTTGTAGTGGTGACTTAGCAGATTTAAAAGCTAAATCTTGTGATGTTGAAGCCTGGAGTCCAAGACAGAAAAAGTATTTTGAAGTCGGAAGTTGTTCTAACTTAACAGACGCTCAAGCTCGTAGACTTGGTATTCGAATCAAAGGTGAAAACAGAAATTATTTTGCACATACTTTAAATAATACTGTAGTTGCTCCACCTCGTATGTTAATTTCCATTTTAGAAAATAATTATCAACCAGATGGAAGCGTTATTGTTCCTGAAGTTCTAAGACCATATATGGGTGGATTAGAAAAAATAGAAATGAAAAAGTGAGACAGAAGGGACAGGTCTTATTTGTCTCATAAATTAGATAAAAAAATGTCGAAAAAAGAAATTTGCAAAAAACGACAAAATATATGAGACAAATAAGACCTGTCCCTTTGTTTCAAAAAGGAGAAATAGTTATGTTAGTTAAAAATCCAAAATTTGAAGTTTCAGCAGTTAGTCCTAAGCAATATCCTAAAAATAACTTGCCTGAAATCGTCTTAGTTGGTAAATCAAATGTTGGAAAATCAAGTTTCGTTAATACTATGATTAATCGTAAAAAATTGGCTAGAACTAGTAGTGAACCTGGAAAAACTCGTCAAATTAATTTTTATAATATAGATGACATTTTTTACTTTGTCGATTTACCTGGATATGGTTATAGTAAAATGTCAAAAAAAGAACAAGAACAAGTTGGGAAATTTATTGAAGAATATTTGTTTCATAGAAAAGAAATTTCTCTTATTATATTTTTAATCGATATTAGACATTCTCCATCCGCAAATGACAAACTTATGTATAATTATATTATATCTTCCGGTCTACCTTTCTTAATCTTGGCTAATAAAGCAGATAAAATAGCAATAACTAAGGTAGAAGAATCTGTTTTGGATTTGCAAAAACAAATCAATCCGATTGGTGATATTACGACTCTTCCTTTTTCATCAGAAAGGAAAATTTATAAAGATGAAGTTTGGAAAGAAATTGAACCATATATCGTCTAAACTACAGTAAAATCACTTGCATTCTTCAAAATATTATGTTATACTTTGTTTTATAAAATTGCTGGAGGTAATCTGTATGAAGAAACATCATAATTCTAAGCCAAAATATTTAACTGTGAAAGAAATCAAACCTCTTCGGGGAGAAAAAGTAGCAATTGTATTTCGGCAACATGAGGAGCCTTTCGAACTTTCTTTTCGAGATTCGGAACGCTTTCAGTCCGGAATGAGAGTGGTTTTGTATAAGGGGAAACTTTCCCCTTGCTAAATACAGAAAACGAGACTCTGTCCAATTGGACAGAGTCTTGTTTCTTTTTATTTAATTTTCTATCTTCTTTGTAATTGCCTTCAATGCCTTTTCTCTTGGTAATAGCACTACATGACCACATCCTTGGCATTTTAGCTTAAAATCTACTCCAACTCTTGTTATTTCCCATAGTTTGCTTCCACATGGATGTTGCTTTTTCGTTCTTACAATATCTCCTAAATTATACTCCAATTGTTACCTCCTATTCATTTTTTCCTATTATAACATGTATTTATCAAAAAATTAAGTCTTTATCTTATATCTTTTACTTGTTTTTTTTCTCCTACTATTCCTTCTTCTAACAGCACATTTCTAATTGCAATATTAACTAATAATCGAATTGATATTCCATACTTTATTTTTAACCTATGAAGCCCTTCCCAAAAACTATTTCTAATTAAAAACGACCTAGTTACATATAACATATTTTCTCTTTCATATAATTGAATTTTTTCTGTTTTTAACAACTCTTCTATAGAAGCATTTACTAATTTACTAATAGAAGCATCATATACTTCTTTCGATAGCTTTTCTAATTCACAATATAGCGTTTCATCAATTTCTAAAGTTCGACTAATTATTTTTCTGTCTCTTATACACATCTGACGCTGCCGACGAAG
>USQP01000127.1 GCA_900556945.1 uncultured Clostridium sp. | reverse complement strand
TACGCGTCTCGTGGGCTCGGAGATGTGTATAAGAGACAGAGTATATGCAATACATGGATACCAACCATTATTAAAAGGTGCAGGAGAAGTACATGAAAATGTGGGTTATATAGTAGATGATGGAGAAAATAGATTATATACTACTAGTGATACAATTTGTTTTAAAAACGATTATAAAGCAGATATATTGTGTATACCAGTAACTGGATATGGATTAACAATGTCAGCATTTGAAGCATCTTTATATTCAAAAGAAGTTGGAGCAACTGTAACACTACCAATTCATATGGATAATCCCAAATTTCCACCAAACTTTGATTTTATTAAAGAGATGTTTGAAAAACATGAAGTTGAATATGAAATATTAGAAAACGACGAAACTATTGAAATAGAATAATAGAAGAGGAGAAGGCGAATGAAAGATTTAATAAGTAAATTGAATCAAAATGCTCAAATAATTGTTAAAGGTAAAGAATATATGATAAAAACTAAAACATGGTATTCGATAGAAGATGATGAAACAGTATTATATGTAAAATGTGAATTAAGTAATGATAAAGTTCTAGTTATAATTCCAGATGATGAATTGATATATATTGGAACGGTAATTGAAAATATGAAATATGAAAGAATATCAGAAAACAAAATTAAATATAACAATATGATATTTAATAAGACAGGAGATGGACGCCAATTTATTAAAGATATAGAATTTGGAGATAAAAATCAAGTAGAAGGTAAGTGCATATTTGAAGATTATGAAGCAGAAAATAATATAATTAGTTTAGGAATATTACTAGATAAGGAGAATGAAAAAGCAGATGTTTATGCTGATATTTTAAGTATGGAAGATATTAAATTCTGATAATATAGAATGGAGGAAGCGTATGAGAGAACTTGCAATTGCAATCCAAAATAAAAATGAAGATGTAAATATAAAAGAAACCATTTATGCTATCCAAAAGGTTGGGTTTAAAAATGTTTTTGTTCAATGGTATGATGCGAATTGGCAAATAAGACAAGAGGAACAAGTAAGAATATGTAAAGAACTAGGGCTTAATATTATATTTGCACATTTGGGATATCAAAACATTAATTCAATTTGGGAAGAAGGAAGCGAAGGAGATAATTTAATTGAGAGATATAAGAACGACATAAAGAATTGTAAGCAAAATGGTATTCCTATGGTAGTAATGCACTTGACCAGTAAGGAAAGGGCTCCAATGTATAACAAAATGGGATTGAATAGAATAAGAAAAATTACAGAATATGCAAAAAAATTAAATATGAAAGTGGCTTTCGAAAATACAAAAATAAAAGGTTATTTGGAATATGTGTTAGAAAATATAAAAGATGATAATGTGGGAATTTGTTTTGATGCAGGACATTATCATGCACATTTTGATGATGAATTTAATTTTGAACTTTTTAAAGATAGAATATTTGCAGTGCACTTACATGACAATGACAAATCAGATGATTTGCACTTATTACCATTTGATGGAACAATAGATTGGAATCATGTTATCAGGAAATTAAAAGAATGTAATTATAACGGACCAGTTACGTTAGAAATTTGCTATCGATATGATTATTTAAATATGTCGCTAGAGGATTTTTATAACAAGGGATTTAAAAAGGGAGAAAAATTAGCAAAGATATTTGAAAATTAATAAATTGTGGGAAGAGGAACAAATGGAAGAATTATTTGATGTCTTAAATGAAAAAGGAATGTATACTGGTAAAGTAGAAACAAGAGAAAAGTGCCATCAAGAAGGTTTGTGGCATAAAGCAGTTGTAGTATTTATTATAAACTCAAAAGGGCAAGTATTATTGCAAAAAAGAAGTCAAAATAAAAAAATGTGGCCTAATATGTGGGATATTACTGCTGGTGGCCATGTACTTGTGGGAGAATTTGGTTTCCAAGCTATTATAAGAGAAACAAAAGAAGAATTAGGAATTGAATTGAATAAAAACGAAATGACCTTTTTAGGTTCATCAATTTCAAGTAATGTAAAAGGAGATATCATAAATAATCACTTTAATGAATATTATATTGTGAATAAAGAAGTGGATGAGACAAAGTTACAATTACAAAAAGAGGAAGTATCAGAAGTAAAATGGATTCATCGAGACGAAATAATAAAAAAAATAAACGAAGGCTATAATGGAATAACAGATAAAGAAGGATGTTGGAAATATTTAGTTAAATATTATGAATGGTTGGATAGGATGGATAAATAAAATACAAACATTGATTTGACAAATTTAGACTAATATGTTAAAATAAAAAACATAAATTAAGAGTTTACCTAGAGTGACAATACTTGAGCGGTAAAGGGTAGCAATAATAGAAAGCTACTTACACTTATAAAGTAAGATAATTAAGTCTTACAAAGGAGTCTTAAAAGATTTCTTTGTAAGGCTTTTTTAAATTAAAAAGCTAAGATAAATAGGAAATTAAAAATGGGATAAAAAGTAGAATTTACTTATAATTTAATAAAGGAGGATAAAAATAATGAAGGAAAATAGTAATAATGCTAGAGGAGAGTTGAAATTAGTGTTTCCAACAGAAGAGTATAGAAGTCAAATGGAGGAATATTTGCAAGAACATTTTGAAAACAATGAATATGAATTAGCAGGAGATGGAGGATTGGATAGAATAAAAGATTTTGATAAATGGCTACAAAAGGTAAGAGATGATGTATCAGAAGAAAAACTAGAAAATGGGAGAGTACCTGCAACACTATTTCTAGGAGTAAGAAAATCAGATAACAAGGTAATAGGCACCATTCAAATTAGGCACAAATTAAATGAAAGGTTGTTAAAAAATGCGGGACATATTGGAGATGGAGTAAGACCTTCTGAAAGAAGAAAAGGATATGAAACAGAGATGATACGATTAGCGCTAGAAGAATGTAAAAAGTTGAAAATAAAGAGAGTATTGATGGTGTGTTATAAAGATAATATTGGTTCAAGAAAGAGTATTATAAATAATGGAGGAGTATTGGAAAATGAAGTTTCTTTGAGAAATGGAAAAGTCGATCAAAGATATTGGATAAGTCTAAAGAAAAAATTCGCAGATAGTGTTAACAAATATAAAAATGTAATAGGAGTAGAACAAAAAATAAAAGAGACAAATGAAAGTGAGTTTAAGCGGAGATATTTATTTGAATCATTTTATAAAAATATCAAATCCGTATTTATTGGAAAATGGCTTATGCATTCAGGATAATAATTATAAATGGTTAGAGTTTTATGATTATAGTTCGCAAGTTAGATTAACAGCAATATATGATGAGAAAAATAAAATTGTAGAATGGTATTTTGATATAGCAAGAAGGTTAGGAAAAGAAAATGGTATGCCATATGAAGATGATTGGTATTTGGATGTAGTATTAAGACCAGATGGAGAAATTATTTTGTTAGATGAAGATGAGTTAAAAGAAGCTTTAGAAAGAATGGAGATGACAAAAGAAGAATTTAACGAGGCATATAATATAGCCAATAATTTAATACAAAGAATAAGAGGAAAAGAAATTCAAGTAAGAAAATTTACAGATCGATACTTGAAAGAGATTTTAGAGGAGTGAGGAGAAATGAACAAAGTGGAACAAATATTAAACCAGTATTATGATAATTATGATGAAGATTCAAGATTAGTTAAAGATAAAGCACATAGTATAGAATATATAACCTGTCTCTTATACACATCTCCGAGCCCACGAGACGCGTAGTAA
>USQP01000126.1 GCA_900556945.1 uncultured Clostridium sp. | reverse complement strand
TCTACACTTCTAGCTTCGTCGGCAGCGTCAGATGTGTATAAGAGACAGATAGTAAGATATAGGAGAAAAAATATGCAAGATTATATAAGTATAATAGGTGCAGGGTTAGCTGGAAGCGAAGCAGCTTATCAAATTGCTAAAAGAGGAATAAAAGTAAAATTATATGAAATGAAACCAGAAAAATATTCTCCCGCACATTCTAATAAAAATTTGGCAGAAATCGTATGTAGTAATTCCTTTAAGTCCAATTTATTAACCAATGCGTGTGGGTTATTAAAAGAAGAATTACGAAAATTAGATTCTTTATTAATAAAAGTTGCCGATGAGACAAGTGTGCCTGCGGGACAAGCTTTAGCAGTTGATCGAGAACACTTTTCCAAAAAGGTAACCAAAGAACTAGAAAATAACCCTTTTATAGAGATAATACATAAGGAAATTACGGATATAGAAGAAATAGCAAAAGAAGGAATTGTAATTGTTGCAACTGGTCCGCTGACATCGCAAAAATTAGCAGAACAAATAGCGAATCTGACTGGAGAAGATAAGTTATATTTTTATGATGCAGCTGCACCGATAGTGAGCAAAGAAAGTGTAGATTTTAAAATTGCATTTTATGGAGATAGATATCATCAAGAAAAGAAAAAAGAAGAAAGCATCGAGCAATGGAAAGAAAGATTAGCGGGACAAGAAGGAGAGGAACAAAGTTATATTAATCTACCAATGAGCAAAGAAGATTACGAAAAATTTTGGAAAGAATTAGTAGAAGCCGAAGTTGTAACACTACATGAATTTGAAAAAAAAGAAATATTTGAAGGATGTATGCCAATTGAGATAATGGCTAAAAGAGGAATGGACACTCTAAGATATGGACCGTTAAAACCAGTAGGATTTGATGATCCAAAAACAGGTCGAAGACCTTATGCAATCGTGCAACTAAGGCAAGATGACAAACAAGCGAGTATTTATAACTTAGTAGGTTTCCAAACTAATTTAAAATTTGGAGAACAAAAGAGAGTATTTAGCATGATACCAGGATTAGAAAAAGCAGAATTTATTAAATATGGGGTTATGCATAGAAATACCTACATTAATTCTACAAAATTATTGGATGAAACATACAACCTAAAAGACAATAGGAATATATACTTTGCAGGACAAATAACAGGAGTGGAAGGATATGTAGAATCTATCTCCTCTGGAATGGTAGCCGCCTTAAATGCTAGTGCGAAATTTGGGGACGGAGCAAAAGTTTCATTTTCTGAAAACACAGTAATAGGAGCCTTAGCCAAGTATATTTCTACTCCAAACAAAAGATTTCAACCTATGAATGCTAATTTTGGAATATTACCAGAATTAGAAGGAAAAAGAATTAGAGATAAAAAGGAAAGATACCAGAAACTTGCGGAGAGAAGTTTAAAAGAAATAGAAGAGAAAAAAAGAAGTCAATAGAGCAATTTCCTTTTTATTACAAACATTGCAAAAATATTACAATTTAGTTAAATTTTAAATAAGTGTTGAAAATAATGAGAAAAAATGGTACTTTAATTACAGAGGTAATAACATGAAAAAAATAAGTTTATGTATGATAGTCAAGGACGAAGAAAAAGTTATTGAAAGATGTTTAGATTCTGTTAGAGATATTGTAGATGAAATAATTATTGTAGATACAGGTTCAAAAGACAAGACAAAACAAATTGCTTCTCAGTATACGGATAAAATATATGACTTTAATTGGGTAGAAGATTTTTCAAAAGCTAGAAATTTTTCTTTTTCAAAAGCAACAAAAGATTATATACTATGGTTAGATGCAGATGATGTATTTTTAGAAGAAGATAGAGAAAAATTTAAAAAATTAAAAGAAGAACTTGATGGTCATATTGATGTGTATATGTTTAAATATAATTATTCTTTTGATGAAAATGGTAATGCTATTTTAGTTCAAAACAGGGAAAGATTGTTGAAAAGAGAAAATAATTATAAATGGGTTAGCCCAATACATGAAGTTATTGTTCCGACAGGGAAGATAAAAGATACTAATATTTATGTAACACATAAAAAAGAGGAAGTTAAGGATGTAAATCGAAATTTAAAAATATTTGAAAAAATGAGAGAAAACGGGATTATTTTAGATGACAGACAACAATATTGTTATGCAAAAGAGTTATACTTTCTGAATAAGACAGAAGAAGCAATTTATGAGTATCGTAATTTTATAGATACGTATAAGAGTAATTATAAACAAGAAGAGTATTTATTATATCAAGCTATTTTAGAATTATCAGATTGTTATAAAAGGAAGGAAGAGATGGAGCAAGAGTTAGATACACTTATGCTAATTCTAAAAAATCAGATTCCGAAACCAGAATGCCTATGTAGAATAGGAGATGTTTTCATAAGAAAAAAATGCTATAAGGAAGCAATATATTGGTTTGAATTGGCACTTGAAAGTAAAGAAATAGAACCCAATATAGACTATAAAAGTTTTATCCCATACATTAGTTTAGGCGTATGTTATTTTTGGTTAAATGATAAAGCAAAAGCAGAGTATTACAATGAGTTGGCTGGTAAAATAAAACCAAAAGATAAGACATATTTAGAAAACAAAAGAATATATGAAAGACAAGAATAATTACATTTTTAAGTTAAAATGATTGAAAAATGTAATAAAATAGGCACATATTGATAAAAAAATACTTTTATGTTATAATATGTAGTATAGGTGAATTGTAAAGATAAAAGGAGGAAGTACAATGGATAAGAACTATAAAAGAAGTAAAGAAATATTAGAGAGTAGGAAGAAATCTTATGCCTCAAAAGAAGAAAAGATAGAAGATTTAAATAAAAAAATGACACAATACAAAAAAGAAAATAAGTGGATGAAACAAGATGATGGATTAAAGGAAAAATATAATCATGAAGTTGAAGTTATGGAAGCATATATCAATAGGGAAAAACAAATAATCAAAGGAGACATCGACTCTGTAATAGAATATGCACAAAGAATCAATGAAAGTATCCTTCCATATATAAAAGGTACTGATGCAAATGCCGCGATGCGTGTGAAAGTAAATACAATGAGATGTGCAGAGATAGAAACTGAATTAAAAAAACTGGAAGAAGAAAGAGAGTCGATTCCAAAAGATATACAAGAGTATACACAAGAAGGAAGAGAAAAAGTTCAAAAAATAAATAATAAAATAGAAATATTAGAAAATGAAAAGAGCAAATTAACCAATGACAATGAGATGTATACAAAAAGAGAAGAATTATTAATTGAGTATAAACAAAATGCAGAGACAATAGCTAATTATAGAGAAAACGCTAAAAGATTAGGTATAATGTTAGAAACAACACCAACAACACCAATGTCGACGCCAACAACACCAGCATCAGCGCCAACAACGCCAATGTCAACGCCAACAACACCAACATCAGCACCAACAACGCCAATGTCAACACCAACGACACCGGCATCAACACCAACAACACCAATATCGACTCCAACAACACCAGCATCAGCGCCAACAACGCCAATGTCAACACCAACGACACCGGCATCAACACCAACAACGCCAATATCGACACCAACGACACCAGAAAGAAAAAAAGATTTAGAAATTAGAATTGGAAAGGATTTGACAGTAACTCATTATACAAAGACAGGCTATAAAGAAGAAGTAATACCGATTGGTGATTATAAAGATAGTTTAAAGCGCACACCTGAACAACTGTCTCTTATACACATCTGACGCTGCCGACGAAGCTAGAAGTGTAGAT
>USQP01000125.1 GCA_900556945.1 uncultured Clostridium sp. | reverse complement strand
GGCAGCGTCAGATGTGTATAAGAGACAGGAATCAAGATGTCTTAACAAATGAAAAATATGCAAGCAAAGTAAATAATAATGCAAAAAACAGTTTAAATACTTTATCTAAATTTACAAATGTAAACACCATTCAAAAGAAAATGAACAGCAAAGAAATGGCACAATTATTTGAAATGTCCGAAACAACGATGAATGATTTATATACCTATTATATTAGCGTAAATGACATCGATACGAAAATGACAATTTCAGAATTTGCAAACTTTGTATTATCCGATGTTCTAAGCAATCCTAATTATGCAAGTAATTTTGATGAAACAACAAAGAACAATATAAAAATGCTAGCAACGTTTAGTAATAGTAATATCATTAATAAGAGTATGAATGCAACAGAATTATCTAATTTATTTGGAATCGATGAAAATTTAATAAAACAATTATTATTAATGAAATACTCTACTACTGATAATGCTACAACAATGACAATAGCAGAATTTATCAATTATGTTACAAATATAAAAAACAATACACATTATTTGGATAATTTAGACATAAGTGCTTTTACAGGAATTGACCAGACTATATTAAGTAATCCAACAAAATATACAGCAACAGAAATGTCTCAAGTTTTGAATATAGATATCAATCAAATGTATCAAATTTATGCCTTAATAGATTTTGTACAAAATCGTACAACAAATTGGCAAATGACACCAAATGAGCTAGTAAGCTTTGTATTAAAAAACAGTAACAATGAAAGCATAAAAAGCAATTTAGATGATGCAACAATGGGAAAATTAAACTTGCTTTCTAACATCATGACAAGTACTGTTAACAAAACAAGTTATTCTTATAGGCAATTATCAGAATTGATCGGAATCGATTCTAATACGGTAAGAAGTATTTATAGTTTATACACTTCAAAATATTCTACTACTAAATTGACACCTCAAGAATTTGTAAAATTTGTTTTAGAACATAAAAATGATACCACCTTATCAAATAACCTAGATGCAAATACAATAAATAATTTAAGTTTGCTACAAAAGGCTATGAATGGAGTGGTAAACCATCAAAAATATTCGAGTCAAGAACTAGGAGATTTACTTGGAATTCATACCAGTGATTTAGATTTATTATTTGGCTTATATAATGCAACCTACATCAATGCAAATCAAACAATTTCATTAAGAGAATTTGTTGATTTTATCTTGAATGATGTCGTAACAAATCCAGAATATTCAAGCAATTTCAATGATGAAACAAAATCAAAATTAAACACGATAGACGGTATTATGAATGCAAGTTTAAATAACGTAAAATATACAAGGAATGAGATTTTTGGCATCTTAAGTAAATTAGCTGACAATTTAGATAAAGATCAAGTTGACTTATTATATGTATATTATGGAAGTACTCAAGAATACAATAATAATTGGCAATTAACAGTAGAGCAATTTGTTAATTATTTAAATGATGATATTTTACAAGATAGCCGATTTACTGATTTTATAGAAGAAGATATGAGAAAAAGTATTATAGATGCAAAAGATGATGTAAAGGAAGCAAAAGAACTATTAATTGGAGATGGCTATTCAAGAATTGTAATCAATACAAAACTATTACCAGAATCAGAAGAGACTTTTCATTTTATCCAAAAAATCAAAGATGAATTAGGTGGAAAATTAGATGAATTCTATATTATTGGAAATTCACCAATGGCATACGAAATGAGTCAAACCTTCCAAGAAGAATTGGATTTTATTACAATATTAACAATGATAGCAATATTTGTTGTCGTCGCATTCACCTTCAAATCCATAACAATTCCTTTGATATTGGTATTTATGATACAATGTGCTGTATATATGACAATGGGAATATTATCTTTTACCGGAGAAAAAGTTTACTTTATCTCAATTTTAATTGTACAAAGTATTTTAATGGGAGCAACAATAGATTATGCTATTTTATATACATCTTATTACTTAGAACATAGAAAAACAATGAATAGAAAAGACTCAATTATTAATTCTTATAACAAGGCAATTCATACCATACTAACATCTGCATCGATACTAATTATTGTTACATTGATTGTAGGATATTTTGCTTCAGCAATTGCCGCAAAAATTTGTAAAACAATATCACAGGGAACCTTATGCTCTGCCATATTAATCTTAGTATTATTACCAGCTGTGCTAGCTAGCTGTGATAAAATAATTATAAAGAAAAAAAGAAACTAATAAAAATGGTTAAATTGTACCAGATACAATTTAACTATTTTTGTTATATTGGACATCCAAAGGTTAATATATTTGATAAGGGGTGTTTTATGAAAGTTTTAACGATAAAGAAAAAAAGCATATTAAAAACTACAATGATATTAGTATTTACTTTAATAGTAGGAGCATTTTCAACTTCATTTGGAATGCAACATTACTATAAGTTGGATTTTTCAACAGGGTTGGTAACAGCGACAACATTAAATGTTAGAAGTGGACCAAGTACCAAATATCCAATTGTAACAACTGTTAAGAAAAATGAATATATCAGAGTGCTAGCAGGAATAGGAGAATGGTATGTGGTACAAACAGATGGAGATTATATAGGAGCAGTTAGCAAAAAATATGTAAAAGCAATTTATCCAAGTAGTTCAGGAAGTACGGGAAGTAATACAACAGGAGGTTCTAGTAGTAACACTCAGACATCAGGTGATATGAATTCTGATGAACAAGAAGTATTTAATTTAATCAATAAACAAAGAAGAAATAATGGATTAGCAGCATTACAAGTAGATAGTGAAGTACAAAGAGTAGCGAGAATAAAAGCAGAAGATATGGTGACAAATAATTACTTTTCTCATCAATCACCAACTTATGGATCACCTTTTGACATGTTAAAAAGTTTTAAAATATCTTACAAAACGGCAGGAGAAAATATAGCTGCCAATTCAAGTAATAGTGGAGCAGTCACAGCATGGATGAATTCCTCTGGTCATAAAGCAAATATATTAAGTAGTAGTTTCAATTATACTGGAATAGGGGTAGTAAACAGTGCAAAATATGGAAAGATATTTGTACAAATGTTTATTGGAAAATAAGACAGTAGGGACAGGTCTCAAATGTCTCATTTTTTTGTCGTTTTTTGTAGAAAGGAGAGAGAATGAGAGAAGTACAATACGATCGACAAAAAGTAGTACAATATGCTAAAAAGTGGGCATTTTTACGAAATCCGAAGTATTATAATTTTGATTCATTAGGTGGAGATTGCACAAGTTTTGTTTCTCAATGTCTATATGCAGGAAGTGCGGTTATGAATTATGCAAAAGATATTGGTTGGTATTATATAAATGGAAACAATAAATCTCCATCTTGGACAGGAGTTGAATTTTTGTATAAGTTTTTAATAAATAACAAGGGGGTGGGACCATATGGAAAGGAAATAAAACAACATGAAGTAAAATTAGGTGATATTGCACAATTGTCCTTTGATGGACAAAAATTTGGACATACGTTATTAATTGTAAAAATAGATAATCCATTTACTTTGGCAGGAATTAAAATTGCATCTCATACTTTTGATAGTTATGAAAAAGCAATTTCGGAATATTCTTTTCAAAAAGTTAGATTTATTCAAGTGAAAGGAGTACGAATATGAAAAAACAAACAAAAAAGAACGGAATTACCGTTCCTTTTTGTTATTATCACCATTTTCATTCTTCTTCAATTTATGTGAACTTCAAGCCATGCGTAAATGAAAGAAACTGTCTCTTATACACATCTCCGAGCCCACGAGACGCGTAGTAATCTC
>USQP01000124.1 GCA_900556945.1 uncultured Clostridium sp. | reverse complement strand
CGAGATTACTACGCGTCTCGTGGGCTCGGAGATGTGTATAAGAGACAGATGTAAATTTACTAGCAAGGTTAATTTATGGAGAGGCAAGAGGGGAACCTTATACAGGGCAAGTAGCAGTAGGAGCAGTTGTATTAAATCGAGTAAAAAGTAGTTCTTTTCCTAATACAATATCCGGAGTAATCTATCAATCCGGAGCATTTGATGTGGTATCAGATGGACAAATCAATCTGACACCAAATGATACAGCAAAAAAAGCAGCACAAGATGCATTAAATGGATGGGATCCATCTTATGGTGCTATTTACTATTTTAATCCATCTACAGCTACCAATAAATGGATTTGGTCTAGACCAATGACGATAACAATAGGAAAACATAGATTTTGTAAATAAATTTATCTAATATGGTTACTTTTAGACTAAAAATTATTTTATTCAAAGAGTTTATCTATTCATATTTTTAGGTCAAGACCAGGATTGTATCGCCCTAACTATGTTTTGGCATAAAAATATGAATAGATAAACTCTAAAAGATTAATAAGTTTGAATACTAACAGGCATGCCGTTAAATAGAAGATTTTAACGGCATTTTATTGACAAAACTTTCTCTAATTGATAAGATAATAATGAAATTTTAGCAATGGAGGGAAAAATGTTTATTTACCCAAATGAATATTTAAACAGAGTAGAAGATATTAATATAGAATTTTTGCAAAGAAATAAAATAAAAGCATTAATATTAGATATAGATAATACATTAATAGATTACAATAAGAATTTATCGGATGATGTTATAAAATGGGCTAAAGACTTAAAGGGGCAGGGAGTAAAGTTATACTTGTTATCCAATACAAATCAAAAAGCGAAAGTAGAAAAAGTAGCAAATTTGCTTAGTATACCATATAGTTATTTAGCTAAAAAGCCATTTCGAACAGGATTCTTGAGAGTACAACGAGAATT
This sequence comes from uncultured Clostridium sp., assembly GCA_900556945.1. Classification (GTDB taxonomy): domain Bacteria; phylum Bacillota; class Clostridia; order TANB77; family CAG-508; genus CAG-269. The sequence continues at coordinate 2,936 of USQP01000124.1, read as the reverse complement.
AAAAGAAAAATCAGAAAATATAGGTGTTGTAGGGGATCAAATTTTTACAGATATTATAGGGGGAAACCGATGTAATATGTTTACGATATTAGTGGATCCGATAGATAAAAAAGATTATTGGTATACGGCATGGAAAAGGCCTTTCGAGAATAAAATAAAAGAAAACTACAAAAATAAAGAAACAAAGGAGAAAAAATAGAATGTATTTAAATGATGTACATATTGTATATTATGTAATAGTAGCAATATTAGGATTATTGGTTGGAGAATTTGTACATTGGATGAATCAAAGATTACCAGAATATAAAAGTGTGATTTCAAAGGATTTTATAACAGAACATAAAATAAATTTTAAACCGAATTATATATTAATGCTGTTAACTTCAGTAATCTATGTGTTTCTTGTTTATAAATTTGGTATCCAGCAAACAATCATAGCAAATTTAGATTTATTAAAATTTATGATACTAACACCAATGTTGTTATCTGCTTTTATCATTGACTATAAGTTACAAATTATTCCAAATCGATTAAATTTAACAATATTTGAAGTAGGAATTATATTTGCTTTTTTATATGGAATGTCTGATGTTGCAATAACAATCAATATGCTATTAGGAATGATTGTAGGGGGAGGAATTTTCCTACTTATTACTTTAATGGGTGGTTTGTTTTATGGAAAAGAAGCAATGGGATTTGGAGATGTTAAGTTAATGGGAGCTTTAGGGCTATTCTTCGGATTTTCTAATATCATTATTATTACTTTAGTATCTTTTTTAATTGGAGCTATATTAAGTATTATGCTTTTGGTAACAAAAATCAAAAAATCAGACGAATACATACCATTCGGACCATTTATTGTAATAGCATCGTTTATTAGTATGTATGTACCTTTTGAACAAATAAAATTGGTGTTAATACAAATATTTACATTGGGAATGTATAAAGGATAAAAATAAATTTGAAGGGATGATTTTTATGAATTCTAAATTACAATGGCTAAGAAATACAATGTCAAGTTTAGATTTACAAGGAATGATTATATCCAATCCAATTAATATAAAATATTTAACGAATATAGAAGCAGAGGGAGTTCTTTTATTAACAAGAAAAGAAAATATCTATATAACAGATGGAAGATATATTGAACAGGTACATAGCATTTTAACATTATATGATGAAATTATAGTATATGATATAAACGATGTATCAAAAGACGATTACGAGAACTTTTTTATGTTCTGTGAAAATGTTGGTTTTGAGGAAAATTATGTAACATATGCAGGCTATAAGGAATTAATAAGAAAGTATAAAATTAATAATTTAGTAGAAACAGAGCATATTATAGAAAAGCAGAGGATGATAAAAGATGAAGAAGAAATTAGTAATCTTGAAAAAGCTTGTGAAATAACAGATAATTGTTTTAGTTATATATTAACTTATATAGAACCAGGAATGACGGAAAAGCAGATTGCAGATGAGATAGAAGAATACTATAAAAGAAGAACAGATGGTTTGGCTTTTGAAACAATAGTGGCTTCTGGAGAAAATACATCGAAACCACATGCAGTGCCTACCAATAGGAAAATTCAAGAAAATGATATTATTACAATAGATATGGGATGCAAAGTAAATGGTTATTGTTCGGATATGACAAGAACATTTTTTGTAGGAAACGTTCCAGAAGAAATAAAGCCAATATATAATTTAGTATTAAAAAATCAAATTCAAACAATAGAAGAAATGAAAGATGGTGCGAGTACGAGATTATTAAGTAAAATGGTTGAAAATGATTTTAAATTAAATGGATATGATTTGATCCATAGCTTAGGGCATGGTGTAGGTATGGAAATTCATGAAGCACCTTATGTTAGCTATCGTTCAGATGCACAATTAAAAGAGAATATGATAGTAACAGATGAACCCGGAATTTATATTCCAGGAAAATTCGGCGTTCGAATAGAGGATACGGTGCAAATAACAAAATTTGGTTGTATAAGTTTAACAAAATCTGAGAAAAATTATATTGTAATATAGCAAACATTCAATTTTAGTATACAGATTAAAATAAGGGAGACAGTTTTCTATTTAAAAGCTTTCAAATACTTGATTTTTCTGTGGTTTTGTGATAAAATAAAAAAAGTTTATAAAAATAAGAGAAATTTAAATGAAAATTGAAAGGAGAAATTATTATGGCATCAGTATATTCAGCAGGAGATTTTAGAAATGGAACAACATTTGAAATGGAAGGAAATGTTTATAGAATTGTAGAATTTCAACATGTAAAACCAGGAAAGGGATCAGCATTTGTAAGAACAAAACTAAAAAATGTAATAACAGGTGCAACATTAGAAAAGACTTTTAATCCATCTGATAAATTTCCAGCAGCAGAAATAGAAAAGAAAGCAATGCAATATTTATATAATGATGGTGGGTTATATTATTTTATGGATAATGAGACATATGATCAAATTCCATTGAATGCAGAACAATTAGGGGATTGCTTAAAATATTTGAAGGAAAATATGGAAGTTACCATTCTTTCTTATAAAGGAAATACATTTGCAGTAGAGCCACCTACATTTGTTGAATTAGAGGTTACATATACAGAGCCAGGTTTTAGCGGAAACACAACAACAACTTCAGGAAAACCAGCTAAACTAGAAACTGGTTTAGAAATACAAGTTCCATTATTCGTAAATATTGGAGATATTTTAAGAATTGATACAAGAACATGCGAATACATGGAAAGAGTTTAAGAAAGGTGATTAGTGAATGGGAACCATAAAAAACGAATATAAAAGTTTTTTAGATGACATTGAGAAAAATATAAAAAATAAAGAAGATTTAGAATATGTAAAAAAGAGATTTGCATCTTTTACTGATGTGATGTTAAATCAAATTGATTATATTATAGCTGTCTCTTATACACATCT
>USQP01000123.1 GCA_900556945.1 uncultured Clostridium sp. | reverse complement strand
CGGCAGCGTCAGATGTGTATAAGAGACAGTATAATATCTTACTTATATCGTTTATAATATTTCTTATTTTTGATCATAAAAAAATCGCCATACCTTAAGGTGCGACGATATAATCTTTTGGTGCGGATGAAGGGACTCGAACCCCCACGCCGTTGGCACTGGTTCCTAAGACCAGCGCGTCTACCAGTTCCGCCACATCCGCATAAATTATTTACTTGACAATAGTTATCATAGCACATTTCTATTTCTATTGTCAAGTAGTTTTCTTATTTTTATCTATTAAAATAAAGTATTAATCCTCCGATCACTACAATAATAAATCCAAGAATTTTCAAGCCACTTGTTGCCTCATTTTGATCTCCGAATCCAAAAAATCTTTTTGTTATGATTCTTGCATCATATATTAATATTACTCCTCCTAGCAACATAAGTACTGCAATTAATTTCATTATCACTTGAAACATTTTTATCAACATCCTTTTACTTTATCCATATATAATATACTATTTTCGTCTTTAAAAGTCAATAAAGTAGGCCTACAAAATCATTCACATATATTTTGTAGGCAAAGCACTATTTCGTCTAATTATTTAAAGCTTGTTCATATACATCTATTAACTCATTTGTTAAAACATCTTGCGAATGATTTTCTTTCACATATTTTGCAATGTACTCTCTATCAAATGTTTCTTCTTCATTCAAAATGTCTGATATAGCATTTGCTAGTTGTTCTATATCTTCAACTTCAACCAATATTCCTACATCTTCTTTCAAGAAATCTGGAATGCCTCCTTGATTTGTTCCTATAACAGGTGTTCCACAAGCCATTGCTTCTAAAGCAACCAATCCAAACGGTTCTCTTCTAGAAGGTACAATAGATACATCCGCTATGTTATAGATTTTTCTTAGTATTTCATGTGGTTCATTTCCTAAAAAGACTACATTTTTCAAGTCTAATTCTCTTTTTAACTTATTCAATTCTTCAAATAATTCTCCATTACCAGCAATCAATGTAAGAATATTTTTATTCTCATATATTTTACATGCCTTTAATAATATATCTACACCCTTAAAATTAGTAAGTTTTCCAACAAATGAAACTATTTTTTCAAAGTTTCTACTAATTCCTAACTCTTTTAATATTGCTTCTTTATTATATTTTTCTCTATAAAATACTTCTGGATCATATCCATTTTTTATAATTATATTTTTTTTGCCCACATTTTTAAATGTATTTAATACTAATTCATCATTATCTTTCGATATTGTAATTATCTTTTTGCATCGATCCACTACTTTGTCTGCATAATCACGAAATCTACTATCTTTTTGATATCCCATAATATCAGTTCCATGTGCTGTTACTACTAACGGTATATTAAATTCTGATGCTATACTTGATAATATCCAAATATGTTGTCCATGAATGATATCTGGTTTAAATTCTTCTATTTCTTGTTTTATTGCTTTTCTAAAAGTTTCTTCATACATTTCTAATTCCGAACTATTTAAATCATAAAAATTAGTTGTACTTCGTGGATGTGTTGTAAAACATGGAAAATTAAAAGGTAATGCTCCTTCTATTTTTTCTTTCCATGTAAAATAAACTGGGTGTAGTTTTACACCTTCTATCAAACTATAATTCTTCGTATTTTCTGGCATTATAATACATACTTCATTTCCTCTTTTGGTTAAACTTTTAGCTATATTCTTTGTATATACTCCACTCCCAGAACCTTCTAATGGAAAATGATTAATTAATAATATTTTCATAACGTTTTTCACTCCTTTTATTTTAATAATTTTATTTGTGTTATTATATTTCTATTCTCTTTATGAACTTTTCTTTTATTAATTCTTTTAGCAACTTATTTTTATCTTTTTCTAACTTCGGATCTTCTAACAATATTTTTGTGGCAACACTTTGAACTAATTTTAGTATCTCAATATCTTCAAATAGATTTGCTATTTTAAATTCGGGAATTCCATGTTGTATGGTTCCAAAAAAGTCTCCTGCTCCCCTTAACTCTAAATCCTTTTCTGATATTATAAATCCATCGTTTGTTTCACACATTACCTTCATTCTTTTTCTTACGTTTTCACTTTTTCCTTCAAATTTTAAGATGCAGTAAGATTGATATTCTCCTCTTCCCACTCTTCCTCGTAATTGATGTAATTGTGCTAAACCAAATCTTTCAGCGTTTTCAATAACCATAATGTTGCTATTTGGAACATCTACTCCTACTTCAATTACTGTAGTAGAAATTAAGATATCAATTTCTTTTTGCTTAAATTGTTCCATAATAGAATCCTTATCTCTTTGCTTCATTTTACCATGAATATATGCTACTTTATATTCTGGAAATACTTCTTTACAATATATTTCATATATATTCTCTACAGACTTCAGATCCATTTCTTCGCTCTCTTCTACCAATGGACATACTACATAAGCTTGTCTTCCTTCTTGTATCTGTTTTTTTATAAAATTATTTACACGTTCTGTCATATTTTTTCCTACTGCAAATGTTTCAACTTTTTTCCTATTTGGCGGAAGCTCATCTATAATTGATATATCTAAATCGCCATATAAAATCAACGCTAATGTACGTGGTATTGGAGTCGCTGTCATTACTAAGACATCTGGATGATTTCCTTTTTCTGCAATTTTAGCTCGTTGTTTCACACCAAATCTATGTTGCTCATCTGTTACAACTAACCCTAAATTTTTGAAAACCACATTTTCTTCTATAATAGCATGAGTGCCTATTAATATATCAATATCACCATTTCTTAATCTTTCTAAAATATCTTCCTTTTTCTTCTTGGTAATTCCTGATATTAATAATTCACATTTTATATTTAATCTTTCTAATATTCCTTTAAAATTCTCCATATGCTGTGTAGCAAGAATTGCTGTGGGTGCCATAATAGCAGCCTGATATCCGTTCTTTACCGCTTTATAAGCTGCACACATCGCAACAACCGTTTTTCCAGATCCAACATCTCCTTGTAGTAATCGATTCATAGATTTGTCTGATTCCATATCACTATCAATTTCTTCTAACACTCTCAATTGTGCTTTTGTTAGCTGAAATGGGAGAGTATTTATTACATCGGACATTTTCGCTTCTCTATTAAAGCAAATTCCTTTTTCTTCATTCATGTAGCTATTTTTCAATTCTAATAAAGCCAATTGAACAGATAATAATTCCTCAAACACCAAACGATTTCTTGCTATGTTAAAATCATTAAATTCATCTGGAAAATGAATATGTTTGGTAGCATCATTTATATTTTCTAATTTGTATTCTTTTAATAAATATTCTGGTAAAGTTTCTGGTAAATTCCCATATACCTCTTCCATTGCCACTTCCATAATTTTTCTTAGATTATTTTGTGATAAGTTATAGGTTAAAGGATAAATTGGAATAATCCTTCCTGTATTTTGTGTTCTTTCTTTTACATCAAATACAGGTGAATGAAACATTATCTTACCCTCTTTTTTACTTACTTTTCCAAAAAATTTATACTTTTCGCCTATTTTAAATTTATTTTTCAAATAAGCTTGATTAAACCATGTAATCGTAGCTGATTCAGTTTCATCTCTAACAATCAATCTTTGCATCGTTTTTCCTTTTAGTCTTACATTTGTCACTCCGCTACAAACAATTGCTTCTATTAAAACGTCTTCTCCTTCTTCACATTCACAAAGATATTTGGGTTTGCTTCGATCTTCATAAGTTCTTGGATAATAGGTAATTAAATCTTTTAATGTAAATATTTCTAGCTTATTTAATAATTCTACTTTTGCTGGTCCTACCCCTTTTATATATCTCACATCTTTATTTAAATCCTGTCTCTTATACACATCTGACGCTGCCGACGAAGCTAGAAGTGTAGAT
>USQP01000122.1 GCA_900556945.1 uncultured Clostridium sp. | reverse complement strand
TCTAGCTTCGTCGGCAGCGTCAGATGTGTATAAGAGACAGCAATTAATTATCTTGAAATTGCTAAAGGTGCAATAAATCTAAACTATATAAGGGTGCCAGAGATACAAACAAGAGAGTACTATCAGAATTTGAAACAATTTATAGAAAATTGTAACGATAATGTTAAAATAATAAATGGATTAGTGGGACAAGCAAACAAAGGAGAATTTTTAGAAGCAGAAGGATTGATTGAAAACATATTAGAAGAGATAGATCCTAAGTGGTCCTCCAAACAAAAAATAGCATATGTGCATTATAAAATGGGAGAATTAATTTCCTATGTTCCAGATTTTAATTTCTCTGGAAAATATATTAATTCACCAATGGCTAATAATGCAAGAAACATATGGAGATCGATTGTAGAAGGGAAAAGTGTATGTAATGGAATTACTTCTATTCAAAGAAATATATTAGCTAGATTAGGGATAGAAACTCAAGAATTATCTTCCGGTACACATTCATTTATGCTTAGTAAAACAGAAGAAGGAAATATAATAACGGATGCAACCTGGGATTTAAGCAGTACTTTATATAAGGCAAGGCCACAATATTTTGGAGTGACATACGAAAATTTGAGAGAACGAGAACGAGGAATTTCAAATGCACATAGATTAAAGGTACCGCCAGAAGATGTTATTGAAATTTCAGATAAGGAATTAAGAGAAATATATTATAGCATTGGCTTAACTAATGAAGACAGAACTTTTAAATTTCCTATGTTAAGGAAAATAGATGAAATGAATTCAAAAGAGTTTAATTCATCAAAAGAGAAGTTGGATTGTTTCTTGAATATATTTATGCAAGATTTTTCAAGAGAAGCGAGCCATCTTTCTGAGACAAGAAGTATTTTAGAACAATGTTTAAATGAATTAGGGATGAAAGAGCAAGATATAACGACAAAATTTGTATATAAAAAAGAGGACGAAGATTTAGAAAATCCGTTTTTAGTTATACATTTAGGAGAAGAAGAGTTAAAAGATAAGATAATTATTTTTGATAATGATTTATTAAAATTTGAAAATATAGATATCAAAGAATTTGATGCTCAATACAGGGTGCATAAATTTGATACAGTAGAACCGTTTTGGAAAGAGTATTTGCCGAAAAAGGATGAGTTAGAAAATAGAATGAATTTAAAAGGAGAGGCAGGACAGGAGCAACAGTAAAAGTGGTGTGCGTAGTGGAATATATACGGGAATAAAGAATAAATGAAAACCGGTAATATGAATGATTACCGGTTTGTTTGTATACTTTTGAGGTCTTTCCACAAGACACTCGTAATTATCTCTTACTAAATTGAGGAGCTTTTCTAGCTTTTTTAAGACCGTATTTTTTTCTTTCTTTCATACGAGGATCTCTTGTTAAGAATCCGTTTGATTTTAGAGCTGGTCTATATTCGCTATTAGCTTCATTCAATGCTCTTGCAATACCATGTCTGATTGCTCCTGCTTGACCTGTGAATCCTCCACCTTTTACAGTTGCAACTACATCATATTTAGCTGTTGTATTTGTAACGGTAAGTGGTTGTCTAACGATAACTTTTAAAGTTTCTAGTCCAAAGAATTCATCGATATCTTTACCATTAATTGTTATTTTTCCATTTCCTTCTACTAGTCTAACTCTAGCAATTGCATTTTTTCTTCTACCTGTACCATAGAAAACGATATTTTCTTTTTTAGCCATATTATTTTACCTCCCATACTTCTGGTTTTTGTGCTTGATTTTCATGTTCTGCTCCTGCATATACTCTTAGTTTTTTAGCCATTTGTCTACCTAAAGAATTATGAGGTAACATTCCTTTTATAGCTAAAGTCATAGCTTTTTCTGGATTTTTTTCAAGCATTACTTTGGCAGAAACTTCTTTCATTCCTCCAATGTAACCTGAATGATGTCTGTAAACTTTTTGATTTAATTTGTTTCCTGTTAAGATTACGTCTTTACAATTTAATATAATAACGTGATCACCCATATCAATATTTGGTGTAAATGTTGGTTTGTGTTTTCCTCTTAATAATTTAGCAGCTTCTGTTGCAACTCTACCAAGTGGTTTGTTTGCTGCATCAATTATATACCATTTACTTTCAACTTCACCTTTTTTTGCACTATATGTAGTATTATTCATGGTAATATATACCCTCCTATTTATTTTATTTTTTATTTATATATGAAGTTTAAATTTAAAACTACCGGGGAGAAGTTTTAGATTTAAATCATATTTTAACATAATTGCTCAATTATTCTATTACAAAAAAGCACATTTGTCAATACATTCCAGTGAATTTTTAGAAAAACTTGACAAAATAACTTTTTATGTGTATACTAGTAACGTTAAAAACAGGATGTAATATATTATGATTAAGGAGTAATATTGAAATGAAAAGTAAAAAGAACATAAAAAGCATAGTAATACTTGCAGCTCTTGGAATTGCTACATTGTTTTTTATTAATATTAGTTTAGCGGCAAATACTGCGAAGGTAAATGTCGAAACAGCAAATTTAAGGGAAACAGCAGATAGTGAGAGTAAAATTTTAGTACAACTTTCCTTAAATCAGGAAGTTGAAGTAGTGGAAAAAGGCAATGAATGGTGCAAAGTTAAGGTCAATGGAATAACTGGATATATAAGAGAAGATTTAATTACAATAAATGGAGATGCCAATACTGAAAAACAACTTGAAACTTCAACAGAAGAAAAAAATGAAAATGTCCAAAATGAAGAAACAACCGTTGAACAAGAGAAAGAAACTAAAAAAATTGTAAAAGAAGACACAAAATTAAAAATTGTACCATCTATTAATGCAACAGAAATTATAGAAGTGAAAAAAGATCAAGAAGTTACCATTACAGAAACAATAAATGGTTGGGTATGTATTCAAACAGAGACAGCCAAAGGTTGGATTAGAAATGATAAGCTAAAATCAGTGGAAGAAAAAGAAGAAGAAACAACGCAAAGTTCTAATGAAGAAAAAGTTGAAGAAGCAGCAGAAGAAGTAATACTAAAAACTTTATATATTAATACGGATACGGTTAATTTAAGAAAAGAGGCATCTACTGATTCAGAAATTATAACTAGATTGTCTATCAATACATCAGTTGATGTATATGCAGAAGAGAATGGCTGGAGTAGGGTAAAAGTGAATGGAAGCGAAGGTTACATATCTTCATCACTTTTAGCAGCTGAAAAAAAGGAAACTTCAAGGAGTCAAAGCACACCAAGAACACAAACGACTCAGTCTACTACAGCTACAACTGAGACTACTACTGTACCATCATCAGGAAAAGGTGCTACTGTAGTTGAAACAGCTAAAAATTACATTGGATGCAGTTATGTATATGGGGCATCAGGACCAAGTAGTTTCGATTGTTCTGGATTTACATCATATGTATTTAAGCTACATGGTGTAAGTTTAAATAGAACAGCTGCTGGACAATATAGTAATGGAGTTGCCGTTAGTAGAGATCAATTGCAACCAGGTGATTTAGTTATGTTTGGAAAATCTGGAATTAATCATGTAGGTATTTATATTGGTGGAGGGCAAATTGTTCATGCTGCTAATCCATCAAGAGGCGTAACGACAGATACTATTAATTCTGGATATTATAATAATAACTATGTAGGAGCAAGAAGAGTTATATAAGGGGAAAAGCAATTAAGAAAGGAAGATGGAAAAATAAAACGACCGATTCTGATTGCAGTTATAGGATATATAATAGGTATTATAATGGGGCTATACTTTAAATTTAGTATAGTCCTTTTATATATTCCAATAATTGCGGTATATTTAGTAATGAAGAAGATTCATATTATTCAACGTAATTCCATGGGTAGAAAGAAGTTAAAACTACTAAGTGGCAGAAGATATTTTAGATATCTAAAATTAATATTTAATTCAAAGA
>USQP01000121.1 GCA_900556945.1 uncultured Clostridium sp. | reverse complement strand
CTACACTTCTAGCTTCGTCGGCAGCGTCAGATGTGTATAAGAGACAGTAATATAAGGAGATATAAAATGAGAAGAGTAGTAATAACAGGATTAGGAGCTATTACTCCAATTGGAAATAATGTAGAAGAATTTTGGCATGGCATAAAAACAGGAAAGTGTGGAATTGATAAAATAACTGCATTTGATACGACTGATTTTAAAGTTAAATTAGCAGCAGAAGTAAAAGAATATCATCCAGAAGAATACTTTGATAGAAAAGAAGCAAAAAGATTAGATAAATTTTCACAATATGCTATGATAGCAGCAAGAGAAGCTTGGAAAGACAGTGGACTAGACAAAGAAAGAGAAAATATGGAAAGAGTGGGGGTCATTTTAGGTTCTGGAATTGGTGGAATTGAAACAATCGAGAGTGAAAATAGAAAAATGGTAGAAAAAGGACCAGATAGAATTTCACCAATGTATATACCTATGTCAATTTCTAATATGGCAGCAGGAAATGTAGCAATTGAAATCGGGGCAAAAGGTGAATCGATTGCTATGGTAACAGCATGTGCAACAGGAACACATTGCATTGGAGAAAGTTTTCGAATGATAAAGCATGGCTATCAAGATATTGTATTAGCAGGAGGAACAGAAAGTTCCATTACACCACTTAGCATAGCGGGATTTAGCAATATAAAAGCTCTAAGCAAATCAGAAGATAAACTAAGAGCAAGCATTCCATTTGATAAAGAAAGAAATGGATTTGTTATGGGAGAAGGTGCAGGAATTCTTATATTAGAAGAATTAGAGCATGCAAAAGCAAGAAACGCCAAAATATATGCGGAAATTGTTGGATATGGTGCTACTTCCGATAGCTATCATATTACTTCACCAGCTCCTGGAGGAGAAGGTGGAGCAAGAGCAATGAAAATTGCTATGGAAGAAGGAAAAGCAGAACCAGAAGAAATTACATACATCAATGCTCATGGAACATCAACACATTTAAATGATTCGTGTGAAACAGCAGCAATCAAAACAGCTTTAGGAAAAGAAAATGCTAGAAAAGTAATGGTAAGTTCAACAAAAGGACATACAGGACATCTTTTAGGTGCAGCAGGGGGAGTAGAAGCAATTATATGTAGCAAAGCGATAGAAGAAGGGTTTGTACCAGCTACTATAAATTATAAAGTGCCAGATGAAGAATGCGACCTAGATATTGTACCAAACCAAGGAAGAAAAGCGGAAATAAAATATGCGATGTCAAATTCTTTGGGATTTGGTGGACATAACAGCAGTATTCTATTAAAAAAATATGAAGAATAGAGGGAAAAAAATGGATTATAAAGACATTAAAAAACTGATGGATGATATGGGGAATTCAAAATTAGATTCATTAAATATAGAATTTCCAGATGGAATAAAAATTAGCATGACTAAAAATAGTCAAAAAGAAGTAGTGGTAACTACAAAAGGAACAGATGTGATAGAATCAAATACTCCTATAACAGTTCCAGCAATTACCGAAGAAAAAGAAAATAGTTTAGTGGCAAAGGAGCAAAAAGAGGAAAATTACAAAATAGTAAAAAGTCCAATGGTAGGAACTTTTTATGAGAGCTCTTCTCCAGATGCAGAAGCATTTGTAAAAGTAGGAGATAAAGTAAAAAAAGGGCAAGTATTATGCATTGTAGAAGCGATGAAATTAATGAATGAAATAGAATCTGAATTTGATGGAGAAATAATAGAAGTTTGTGCAAAAAATGAAGATGTAGTTGAGTATGGAATGCCACTATTTAAAATAAAATAAATAATGGAATTTTGGGGACGGAGCAAAAGTTTCACTTATTTTAAATTAATAAAAATAAAAGAGGAAAAAGAGAATGATGTTAAATAAAGAAGGAATTAAGAAAATTATTCCACAAAGAGAGCCATTTTTAATGATAGATGAAGTAGAAGAATACATACCAGGAGAGAGTGCGATTGCCTATAAGTATGTTGATAAAGATGAATATTACTTTCAAGGACATTTTCCGGGAAATCCAATTATGCCTGGTGTATTAATTGTGGAATCTTTAGCACAAACAGGGGCAGTAGCAATTCTTTCAATGGAAGAAAATAAAGGGAAAAATGCTTTATTTGGTGGAATTGATAAACTTCGTTTTAAGAAACAAGTCATACCAGGTGATACTTTAAAATTAGAAGTTAAAATTATAAAAAGGAAAGGACCAATTGGAATTGGCGAAGCAGTAGCAACAGTTAATGGAAAAATAGCTGTAAAAGGAGAACTTACTTTTGCAGTTGTATAAACTGACAAAAATCGACAAAAAAATGAGACATTTTAGACCTGTCCCTAATGTTTCAAAAGGAGAGAAATATGTTAAAAAAAGTTTTAATTGCCAATAGAGGAGAAATAGCTGTTAGAGTTATTAGAGCTTGTAGAGAGATGGGAATAAGAACGGTTGCTATTTATTCGGAAGTGGATAAAACAGCATTACATGTAAGCCTAGCAGATGAGGCAATTTGTATAGGACCAGCACCATCTAATAAAAGTTATTTGAATATGAAGGCGATATTAGAAGCAGCTTGCTTAACTGGCGCAGATTGTATTCACCCAGGATTTGGATTTTTATCGGAGAGTAGTGATTTTGCTAAAATATGTGAAGAGATGGGGATTAAGTTTATAGGTCCAAACTATAAACTAATAGAATTATTAGGAAATAAATCAAAAGCAAAAGATACGATGAAAAAAGCAGGTGTGCCAGTAGTACCAGGATCAGATGGATTGATTGAATCGAAAGAGCAAGCTATCAAGTTAGCAGAAAAAATAAAATATCCAGTTATGCTAAAAGCGTCTGCTGGAGGCGGTGGAAGAGGAATTCGAGTGGCTTATTCCAAAGAACAATTGGAAAAGTCTTATGATTTGGTAAAGAAAGAAGCTAAAATTTCTTTTAATGATGATAGTATTTATTTAGAAAAATTCATAGAGAGTCCAAGGCATGTTGAAATTCAAATATTAGCAGATGAACACGGAAATGTAGTTCATTTAGGAGAAAGAGATTGTTCTGTTCAAAGAAGAAATCAAAAAGTTTTAGAAGAGACACCATCGGAAATTTTAGATGATAAAACGAGAAAAAAAATGGGAGAGATTGCTGTAAATGCAGTAAAACAAATTGGTTATAGCAATGCAGGAACGATAGAGTTTTTAGTTGACAAAAATAAAGATTTTTATTTTATGGAGATGAATACAAGAGTCCAAGTGGAACATCCCGTAACAGAAATGGTAACAGGGATCGACATAATTAAGGAACAAATCAAGATAGCAAGTGGAGAGAAAATTTCTTATAAACAAAAGGATATTTCTTTTACAGGGCATAGTATGGAAGTTAGAATAAATGCTGAAAATCCAGAAAATAATTTTATGCCTTGTCCAGGAACGATTACTGATATCCATCTTCCAGGGGGGAATGGAATAAGAGTAGATACAGCTATATATTGTGGATATAAAATTCCGTCAACTTATGATTCTATGATAGCTAAAATAATTGTCCATGGAAAAACAAGAAAAGAATCAATTGCAAAAATGAAGAGTGCAGTTTCCGAGTTGGTTGTGGATGGAATAACAACAAATTCTGATTTTATTTTGAAAATATTAGAAGATGAAGATTTTAAAAATAATAATTACGATACATCTTTTATTGCTAAGAAATTTAATGGGAAATAGTTACGATTCAGAGTAAAATAGTTTATATATTAATATTTTTGTGTCAAAATATATTTAGGCTGACACTAGTCTAGGTCTTGGCTTAAAAATATCAATATGTAGGCTATTTGTGCTGTTTAAAGTTAATTAGTCTAAATAATGAAAAAAACGAATTTAAGAATTTCTAAGCGATAGTAATCGAAAAGAAATTCTATGAATTCCCACAATTATTTTTACAAAAATTTCTCCTACCAAGAGAAATTCCATAGAATATAAA
>USQP01000120.1 GCA_900556945.1 uncultured Clostridium sp. | reverse complement strand
GAGATTACTACGCGTCTCGTGGGCTCGGAGATGTGTATAAGAGACAGATATAATGGTATGAATCGTAATATACTCTCCTGTAAATATTGCCATTGTAATAATTACCAGTAAATTCCCATTGACATATTCACTTTTAGCATATTTCCTTAAAGTTATTGTATCAATTAACAAAATAAGTATGTAGAGTACTAAATATATACCATATCTATAAATACTAGTGCCTTCTATTACGCATAGATATAGCATATAAATAATAGATATCGCAATTCCATAGATATTTACAGGTTTATCAATTTTCCTGTTTTCTTTATCAATTCCAGCTATTAGTATGATAAATGTTAAATATAATATCATAAAACAGAACTCTATCATTTTAATTACTTCCAAATGATATATGCTCAATCCCATAAAATCAGCAAGTAATACAAAGAGCATGCCGGAAAGTATTTCTAATACAAAATATCTTGGTCTTATTTTTTCTTTGCAATATCTACATTTTCCTCTTAAAAAGATATAACTAAAAATAGGAAACAAATCAAATAAACCTAATTTGTGATTGCAATTAGGACAATAGGAATGTGTGTATATAATATCTTCTCTTTTTGGAATTCTATATACTGCCAATGTATAGAAACTTCCAAATAAGGTACCAATTATAAATATTATTACATAAAAAAATATTTCCATTATTCTGTTTCCTTCTTAAAATTTTAGCCATACACACTTAGTGTGCGTATGGCTTACTTTATATAATTTTCCTCATTATTTTATTTTGCCTGTTGTACTATCAACTGTTACTGTATATTCTTTTGCATTTGATGAAGCTTTGTATTTTATGACAATATCCGTAGAACTACTTTCAGAAGCATCTGTTACAACAGCTGAACTGTTGTCACCTGCAATTATAGTTTGAATATTTGTAAAAGTCACTTCATTTACTGAACCAGAATAAGTTGGATCATTTTTATTTGCTAAAATAGTTGCTAACGCTAACTTAACTGCTTCTTCTGCTTCTGCTTGTCCTGTTGCTTCAGTAGCATTATTAGCTTTTGTTAATATACCATTATTACCTGTTAACATCGCAATTGATACACCTGCTAAAATTAATAACACAATAATTGTTATAACTAAAGCAATTAATGTAATACCTTTTTGATTTCTCATTTGTTTTTTCCCTCCTTTTCTTTTGAATTTAATTTATTGTTTTGTTTTATATCTAATAAATATAGATATAACGTTAATAACTAAAACTTATTTTGTTCCTTTATCTTGGAAATAACTTCCTCCAGATGTGTTAGTAGTACTTTCCTGTGTTGTTTCACTTGAAGTAGTAGAATTTGCTGACGATGTTGTCGTATTCGATGTTGTCGTATTCGATGTACTATCTGTGGTGGATGCTCCATTTGTAGTTGTGCTTTGCCCGCTTACTTGTGTTTCATAGGATGAAAATGGATTTGCTTTACCTGGATTATAATCCTTTATTCTTGTATAATTATTTAGGTCATCTGAATTAACCTCATAAGTCATAACAATTTGACTTTCATCTACATCACTAGCTGTTAGCAACTCTTGTTTAACATCTTCTGGCGTAGTATAGGCCACTTGGTTTGGTATTGTTTTGGATATAGGAACATATTCATATAACAATATTGCCAGTATAAGTATAATAGCCAAACATAGTAATAATACAATGATTAATTCTTTTATAATCGATTTTGCCATTTTTTCTCTCCTTTTCTATTTTGCCACATTTGTATTCGAAGTAGTATTCGTAGTATTGCTTGCACTTGTACTATTCGTGCTATTTGTATTGTTTGTATTATTATTGCTATCTGTTGCTATGTTAGTTGTTGTTGCTGACACATCTTTTATTGCAATGTCTTTGCATACAAACGTTGCTTGTAAATCCGAACCAGAAGAAGCTGGATTCATTTTAAATTCTTCTATTTTAAATCCTAGTGTACTATCATTTTCAATATCAGAAATAAAATCTGTAATAGAAATATAACTTCCTGTTGCTGTAAATCTTAAGTTGTACGTATCTTCTGTTACACTATTCCCTTTTATCACATCCATTTGCATTACTACGCCTTCACTTGTAGCATGATTTCCTAATCTTACCCACAATGTTTCTATTTCATATTTTTCAATTTGATTTGTTGTTCCTGTCTCTCCATCAACTGTTGCAACCATTTCATCATAATTTGCTTTTTCTTCTTTTAATTTTTTAGCATTTGTTTCCACATTGCTTACCGCTTGTTTATAGTCCTTCTCCGCCAATTTTGCTGCTTCTTGTATTTTTTCATCTAATTCATTACTTTTGGCTTGAATATCCCTTATGCCAAGTATCTCAAAATTTCCTATGTGAATTCCTTGTATAACAAGAAAAATAGAAAGTGTTAATAATAATGCTATTAGAATTAATATTAATAGTTTTTTCATGGCAAATCTCCTTCTATTTTTACTGTGACTACATTATTATCTTTTTGTCCAGCTGTCGAAATAACATTTGTTAAAATAACATCTGTTTTAATTCTTGCTTTTAAATATCCTAATTGTTCATATTTATTAGATTGCGCTTGAATCACAATATGTGTGTTGGATGTATTTTCAATCGAAGTTAATTGAACATTTTCTGGTATAACAGACATGATTTGATTTAATAAATTAGGAATCGCATTTCTAGTTTTATTTCTATCAGCAATTTTATCATTAGCCTCTTCCAAATTTTTAATTAAAGTCGTATATTCATTTGTTTTCGATTGTATTTTTTGATTATCTTGATTGGCTAAGGAGATTTGATTATTCGTTTCAGCTATAGATGCTTGAGCTTCTTCCTCTTTTTTATTCATTTGAGAATTTAATAAAGATGCAAATCCACTATAAATAATCACTAATAGTAATAATCCTACTGCTACTCTTAACAAGCTCTTTTCCGTTTTGTCTAATTCTTGATTTAAATCCCATGTAAAAAATCCGCCAAGATTTTTTTGTTCTTTTTTCGTTCTATCTGGATTTATTTCTATTTTTAGCCAATCTGGTACTTGATCTGCTAAAGTTTGTTTTTTAAAGTTCATTCCAGATATTCCTTCACCCAATCCCATTAAAGCAATTGAAATTGCTGAATTTACTTCTATATAGTCTTTCATACTAATGTCTTTTGTTTGTTTTACAAAAGATGGCTTTAATATTTCACAATTTGTTTCTGTTAAATATTCTTGAAAATATAAATCAACGTTATTAATTAATGCCCCTGTACCGGTAATATATACCTTATCTATTTTTTCTGTGGTCGCATTTACCATCTTCTTTATTTTTCCAACAATTGTATATAAAGTAGGCATAATATCTTCTAGATATCCCGTTTCTTCATCTTGTAATTCTTTTCCTTCGGATGTATATATCGTTGTGTTTTTACAAATTTCATAAGATTTGGAATATGAATTTTCTTTTAAATTTATTTTCGTTAAGATATCCATACTTCCTTCATCCAATACATCAATATTAAATATTTTGTTATCTAAAATTGTTGTAACGGTTGTCTTATTTTCAATATTTACAATGATACAGTTTTCATTTTTATTTACATGAATTAAATTAGGAATCGCCATAGATATTGGTGATATATTTACTAGCTTATATCCCTCAATTTGTTGAATCCTCTTATTTAATTCTATCTTATTCTCTGCTATATGGATTATTTTTATTTTTTCTTTATCTAACTGATTGTCTACAACAGCATATCTAGTTTCAAAAACATTTGGATTATAACCTTTATCCGTGCAATAAGATTCAAACTCTGTTTTAATAGCCTTTTGTAAATCATTTTTTCTAAGTAACGCAAACATTTCAAAATAGCTATACATTTCTTCCGATAAATTTATACTAATAGGTGTCTTTTGACTATAAGTTTCTTCAATTACTTGAGATATTGCTTCATCCTGTCTCTTATACACATCTGACGCTGCCGACGAAGCTAGAAG
>USQP01000119.1 GCA_900556945.1 uncultured Clostridium sp. | reverse complement strand
ATAAAAATTGGTATTTAATTTGAGGATATACTCAAACTAAATACCAATCTTTTGTGTTATAACTAAAAAAGTAAAAATTCAAATTAGAAGTTAAAATCTTTAAAATCTTCTTCTTTTAAAAAACCATATTTTTTATCACATTTGTTATAATATTCTTTTTTATTGCATTTATCATGATAATTTTCTTTTTCACATTTGTCACAATGTTCTTTCTTTTCGCATTTATCATGGTAATCTTCTTTTTCACATTTGTCACAATGTTCTTTCTTTTCGCATTTATCATAGTGCTCTTCTTTTTCACATTTATCACAATGTTCTTTCTTTTCGCATTTATCATAGTAATCTTCTTTTTCACATTTCTTACAATGTTCTTTTTTCTCTTCTAAAAAGCAATCACATTTATCGCACTTTTCGCCTTTCAAACATTTACCTTCATGATGACATTTTGCACATATTTTGATTTTCTTCGTATCATTAACCCAAATTTGTAAAGCATATTCCTTTCCAGGACATAAAGGTCCAAATACAAATTCTCCTTCTTTATCTGTGAAAGTATGACCAATCGGTCTTCTTTCTTCTTTACCATGTTCGCAAATAACTTCTACTAATTTAACAACTGCGTTGTCTACTGGTTCTTTAAAACAATTTTTTACTACTCCATAAATTACGTCACGATTATCTTCTGGCAAAGTGATATCTAAATCGAATTGCTTACCTCCTGAAATAACACCATCTACATCTAAAATTGGGCAATAAGGTTTCTTACCATCCATTTCCATATTTCTCATTCCTTTCTTCTTAACAACATAAATGTTGTTTCTATATTATATGAATAAAAAAGTAGAAAGTTGAACCTTTTTGTCTAGTAATTTAGAAAAGGGTAAGATATCACATGTATAAGCAAGTAGATAGAAAATGGTATAATGTACTCTCATAGCTATGATTATTATGATAAAAAATAAAGATGTAGAATAAAATATGAATTTTTCTACAAGAGCAAGCATACAATTAAAGTAGCTTGAACTTGGAGGTTTTTCTTATGTTTTTCGTATTTAATAAACAAAAAATATATACCTATGTAGTATCATTAGTAACAGTAGTATTTTTATTTTGTGTTGCAAGTAGTTTAAATCAAAGTAATCGAGATACCGTGCAAACATCTACAACAAATCAAAAAAGACTGCCAATTTATAATGTAGAAACTACCGAAAACAAAGTAGCGTTAACCATGAATTGTGCATGGAATGCAGACGATATAGATAGCATTTTAGAAACTTTAAAAAATAATGACACCAAAATAACATTTTTTATGGTAGGTGATTGGATTGAGAAATTTCCGGACGCAGTAAAGAAAATTAGTGAAGCTGGACATGAAATAGCAAGCCATAGTGATACGCATCCTCATGTTAATAATTTAAGTTATGAGGAAAATATAGAGGAAATAGAAAAAAGTAATGAGAAGATTGAAAAAATAACGGGAAGTAGAACCGATATCTATAGACCACCTTATGGAGAATATAATGATACGGTAATCAAAGCGGCAGAAGATAAAGGGTATTATTGCATTCAATGGAATTTGGATACTTTAGATTATACGGGTTTGACTAGTGATGAAATGTGGAATCGATTAAAAGATAAGCTAAAGTCAGGAGATATTATTTTAACACATAATGGAACGGAACATACAGCAGATAGCTTAGATCAAATTATAAAAAATATAAAAGCAAAGGGATTAGAGGTAGTAAGAATATCGGACTTAATTTATAAAGATGAATATACTATTAATCATAATGGTACACAAATAAAGAACAAATAATGTATAAATATGGAATATAAGGAAATAATAGAATATAGAAATCAATTTAAGGGGATAAATAATGACTTTTATAGGAGTAATTTCAGATCATAAAATTTTTGAAAATATAAATATACATTTGAAAAATGAGAAATTTAGGTTGATTCATATTAATAAAAAAAGCATAGAAAATATAAAAAATATTAGATTTGAGACGATTATTATTGACTCAAATTTAGAAAATTTTAAACAGGAAGAAAACATTATCGAACAAATATGTCTAAATTCAAAGTATTTAGTTATTAATACAGATATTAATTTAAAATTTAATATATCGAATAACAAAATTAACATGATAACTTATGGACTGAATCAAAAAGCTACAGTTACAGTGTCTAGCATAACAGATACAGATGTATTGATTTATTTGCAAAGAAATATTCAAACTGTAACGAATGAGACGGTGGAAGTTGGAGAAAAAAGAATAAAAATAGATGAAGGCAGTAAACTAAAGATTTATGAAATTTTAATTATTTATATCATATTTTTAATAAATAATAATTGCATAATTGAGCAAATATAGGAAAAAACTAACTTTTTTGAATAAAATTAACTTTTTATGTAGACAAAACCAAAAAAATGGTGTATAATAAAAACTGTAAATTAATCGTGCGTAAAGAAAAATATACAATTAAGTTATTTGTAATACAATACGATTTATAGATAACTTATACAAACTCACAAAGTGATTTTGTAAACCGATGAAAGATTAAAAAATAGGGAGGAAGAAAATTGGATACAAATTATTTAGAAAACAACTATTTAACATTAGTTGGTAAAGTTACAGGAGAAAAAAAATTTAGTCATGAGATATATGGAGAAAGTTTTTATATTTTTAATTTAACAATTCCTCGTCTAAGTGGAAACAGTGATATCATACCAATTACTGTTTCAGAGAGATTAATTAAAGAGGATACTTTACAAGAAGGAAATAAACTATTAGTAAAGGGACAATTTAGATCATATAATAGCTATGAAAATGAAAAAAATCGATTAATACTAACAGTTTTTGCTAAAGATATTGTAGAATTGGAAGAAACTGAACAAGAAGAGGAAGAAGAAAACGAAATAGTAAAAAAAGAAACCATAACAAACGAGGTAGTATTAATTGGATATATCTGTAAAAAGCCTATCTATAGACAAACACCATTTGGAAGAGAAATATCTGACATTTTACTTGCTGTGAATAGAGCCTACAATAAATCAGATTACATTCCATGTATAGCATGGGGAAGAAATGCAAGATTTTGCCAAAACTTAGAAGTAGGAAGTCAAGTAAAAATAGTAGGTAGAGTACAATCTAGAACATATGAGAAAAAACATGAAGATGGTACAGTAGAAACAAGAATTGCTTATGAAGTTTCCATTGGAAGTTTAGAGGTTATAGAAGAAAAAAGTGATGAAAAAGAAATAGAAACGGAAAATCAAGAAGCTGTATAAAAGATAATAATAAATATAAAAAAAGTTTCAAAAGTCTAGTCTTTTGAAACTTTTTTTGATATAATTCATAAAAGTATAGGATGAGATTTTATAAAAAATAAAACAAGGAGAGATAGCATGGAGAAAAGTGAAAAACAGGAAAAGAAAAGCAAAGTGCCTAAAAAAATAAGTTCAAATATAAAATTTATGATATTAGCAATTGTATTAATTGCCATTTTTTGTGTGGCATTAACACCAGTAACTTTACAAAATGATACATATTATACAATAAAAATTGGGGAACATATTGCACAAAGTGGTATTGATATGAAAGACCCTTTCTCATGGCATGAAGATTTAGAATACACATATCCTCACTGGTTATACGATTTCATTACTTATTTCATATATCGTGCCTTTGGGATGACTGGAATTTATATAACCACATGTATATTATCGGTAATATTAGGAATAACAGTTTATTTAGTGAATAAAAAACTAGTTAAAAATAATGTATTATCATTTGTTATAACAATAGGAGTTATGTATTTAATAAGAGGATATATAGCTGCAAGAGCACAACTCGTAACATTTATATTATTTGTATTAGCGATTTTCTTTATTGAAAAATTCTTGGAAAATAGAAAAAAAAGATATGCGATAGGTTTAATTATCATTCCGATTTTGATTGCTAACTTACATTTCTGTCTCTTATACACATCTCCGAGCCCACGAGACGCGTAGTAATCTCGT
>USQP01000118.1 GCA_900556945.1 uncultured Clostridium sp. | reverse complement strand
CGTCGGCAGCGTCAGATGTGTATAAGAGACAGGAGTTATAAAATAGGTTATTTTTCCTAATGCTATTCTCTTTTTCTTCATATATTTTTCTCCATTCTTTTGTTTCTGTATGATTAATTATATATGATTTTTTTATATTTAGAAAGAGGTTAGAAAAAATTTATAAATTTTTGTAAGTACAAACCGAATGCATTACCCTTTCCAAGTTTTTTTACCTTCCATCCTTTTCCTCTTTGTCAGGATTTTTTTTGTCTTTTTTACTATTTTTCTTAACATTCATTTGTATGATTTTATATTCTTTATATTCTTCTGGATAATATTTGCTTCCATCTATTCCGATTTTTTCCATTTCTAATATTAAATTCATGATTACATTTTTTTGATGCATATCACATTTTCTCATATATTTTTGTATCTTTTCTATACTTTCCCTTCTTGTTCCTTGTTCTATTTTTTCGTTTAATTCTTTTTGTATATCTGCTTTTCTTCTTAAATCAAAAGATTCCATTTGTGATTGAATTAATTTATCTTTCTTGAATTTTTCTCCTATTTTTATTGCTCTTTCATAATCTCCCTCTTTTGTATATATTGTTATCATTTGTGATTGAATCGGTGCATAGTCTTTAAATCGTTTTCCTATTTCTTTTGCTACTTCATACTTTCCTTTTTGCATGAACAAGGTTATCATTTGTGACTGAATAGCTTTATCTCTTTTAAATTCTCTTTTTTTCCCTATTCTTTCGGCTTTTTCATTTTCTCCTTCTTGTATAAATATCGCCATCATTTGCGATTGAATTTGTGCATAATCTCTAAATTGATTTCCTATCCTTTTTGCAGCTTGAATGTCTCCTTCCTGCATGAATATCGTCATCATCTGCGATTGGATTGGCTTATCCTTCTTGAATTCTTCTTCATCGCCTATTTTTTTAGCTTCTTCAAAATTTTCTTCTTTCATATATAAAGTCATCATCTGTGATTGAATTGGTGCATAGTCTTTGAATCGTCTTCCTATTTCTTTTACTTTTTCTTTCTTTCCTTCTTTCATATATAAGGTCATCATCTGTGATTGAATTGGTGCATAATTTTTAAATTTGTTTCCTAGTTCTTTTGCTTTTTCTATTTTTCCTTCTTTCATATATACTGTCATCATTTGTGATTGAATCACTTCATTTTGCTTAAATTTTTTCCCAATTTCTCTTGCCTTTTCATAGTTTCTTTTTTTCATATATACATTTATCATTTTGGATTGAATGATAGCACTTTGTTCGAATCTATCTGCTATTTCTTTTGCCTTATCTTCTCTTTTTTCTCGCAAATATATCGTCATCATTTGCGATTGAATCACTTCATCATTCTTAAACTTTTTTCCTATTTCTATTGCTTTTTCATAGTTGTTTTCCCTCATATATATTGTTATCATTCTGGATTGAATTGGCGCATCTTCTGCAAAATTTTCTCCTAGTCGTTTCGCATAGGAATATTTTCCTTCTTCCATATAAAGCGATATTTTTTGTGCTTGCACAGCTGGACTATTCGGATATTTCAAAATTAATCGAAATGCTTCTGATTTATTCCCTGCCTTTCTTAAGCTTTTTATCTTTTTAGCTATTTTTTTCTCTTCACTTTCTAATTCTACTTTTTCCATTTTCAATCTCCTGTTAACATTTAAAAAGATGAAAGGATTTTTACTTTATTTTTTCTCCTTTCATCTTTTTTCTCTTGTTATGATTTCATTCTATTCTTCTACCTCTTCATTTTGATCTACCAAATCTTTCATCGTAAGGTTTATTCTTCCTTGATCATCAATTTCAATTACTTTAACAGTAACTTTATCACCCACATGAAGAACATCTTCTACATTTTTGATTCTTTCTTTTGATATTTTAGAAATATGAAGTAATCCTTCTTTTCCTCCACATCCTAGATCAACAAATGCTCCAAAGTTCATGATTCTTATTACTTCTCCATAATAGATTCCACCAACTTCTACTTCTCTTACAATATCTTCAATCATTTCTAAAGCTTGCTCAGCTTTTTCATTATCTGTTGAATAGATAAACACTTGTCCATCTTCTTCAATATCGATTTTTACACCAGTCTCATCAATAATTTTATTAATCATTTTTCCACCAGGTCCAATAACATCTTTGATTTTATCTACTTTAATTGTAGTACTTACAATTCTTGGTGCATATTCAGAAACTTCTTTTCTAGGCTCTGATATAACTGGCATCATAACATCATCTAATATATGCTTTCTTGCTTTTCTTGTTCTTTCAAAAGCCTCTGCTATAATTTCATAAGTTAAACCATCACATTTGATATCAACTTGAATTGCTGTAATTCCTTTTTCTGTTCCTCCTACTTTAAAATCCATATCTCCAAAGAAATCTTCTAATCCTTGAATATCTACTAACATTACATAATCTTCATCATTATCTGGATTGGTTACCAATCCTGTTGAAATTCCCGCTACAGGTCTTTTGATTGGAACACCAGCATCCATTAAAGATAAAGTACTTCCGCAAATACTTGCTTGTGATGTGGAACCATTAGAAGATAGTACTTCTGATACCACTCGAATGGCATATGGAAATTCTTCTTTAGAAGGTAATACCGGAACTAATGCTTTTTCTGCTAAAGCTCCATGTCCTATTTCTCTTCTTCCTGGTCCTCTAGATGGCCTTGCTTCTCCTACCGAGTAACTTGGAAAATTGTAGTGATGCATATATCTTTTGGATTCTTCTGTATCAATTCCATCCAATACTTGTTCTTCACTTATCATGCCTAAGGTTGCAATCGACATTACTTGCGTTTGCCCTCTTGTAAATAAAGCGCTACCATGTACTCTTGGAAGCAATCCTACCTCACAAGATAATGGCCTTATTTCATCTAATGCTCTTCCATCTACTCTTTTATGTTCTACAAAGATCATTTCTCTTACACATTTTTTCTCTAATTTGTAGATAGCTTCTCCGATATCTGCTTTGTGTTCTTCAAATGCTTCTTCTCCAAATCTTTCGCTATATGATTCTTCAATCTTGTTTGTTAATTCATCTATATTATTATCTCTTGTTTCTTTATCTGCTTCTTGAACTTTTTCTTTCATTTCTTCTTTAAAATTTTCTTCGACATATTCATACACATCATGGTCTACTTCAAAAGATTTATATTCAAATTTTGGTTTTCCAATCTCTTTTTGAATGTTAGAAATAAATTCACATATTTTTTTAATTTCTTTATGTGCTTCTTTAATTGCTTCTAACATGGTATCATCTGGAACTTCGTTAGCTCCAGCTTCAATCATAGTAATTTTCTTTTCTGTTGCTGCTACTGTTAATGTTAAATCACTTTTTTCTCTTTGCTCTTCTGTTGGATTGATGATAATATTTCCATCCACTAATCCAACATTTACTGCAGCTGTTGGGCCATTAAAAGGAATATCAGAAATTGCTAATGCTGCTGACGCTCCTATCATGGCTGCTACTTCTGGTGAATTATTTTGTTCCACACAAAGTACAGTAGCAACAACTACCACATCATTTCTAAAATCTTTTGGAAATAGTGGTCTTAATGGTCTATCAATTGCTCTTGATGTTAAAATTGCTTTATCACTTGGTTTTCCTTCTCTTTTTAAAAATCCTCCTGGTATTTTTCCTACTGAATATAATTTTTCCTCAAAGTCCACTGATAATGGGAAAAAATCTATTCCATCTCTTGGCTCCTTTGAAGCTGTTACATTAACTAATACGCATGTATCTCCATAACGTACTAATACACTTCCATTAGCAAGTCCTGCCATTTTTCCTGTTTCTATTACAAGTTTTCTTCCTGCTAATTCTGTTTCATAAGTTTTAAACATATTTTCCTCCTTTTTCACTAATATTGTTGTTGCTTAATTGCCTATTTCAATATTAGTCTGCCCATAAAATATTTTTTATGGGTTCTATTTTTTATTTTACACCTATTTTGCCAAATAAATTTAGATGGTAACCTCTATAATATCTGTCTCTTATACACATCTGACGCTGCCGACGAAGCTAG
>USQP01000117.1 GCA_900556945.1 uncultured Clostridium sp. | reverse complement strand
GCTTCGTCGGCAGCGTCAGATGTGTATAAGAGACAGTTTTAGAAACATTTGTTATTTCGATTGAATATAATACTATATATTGAATATATTTATTTTAGAGGTGATATTTTTGAGCGATTTTAATTTTGATGAAAATACAATCAATAAACTAAAGGATATGATGAATAAGGGAGATCTTAATGATGTGATTTCACAAATCCCCCCTGAAATGATACAAAACTTTTCTTCTATGATGAATAACAACACCTCATCTAGCACCAATTCTAATCAACAAACAAATCAAGATTCTAATCAAGATTCTAATCAAAATTCTAACCAAAATTCTGGCCAAAATTCTTCTAATAATGCGTTTGACTTTAGCAATATTGATATGAATACGATTTTAAAAATGAAATCTGTTATGGAAAAAATGAATCATAAAAATGACCCAAGATCTAATTTATTATACTCTTTAAAACCTTATTTAAGAGATGGTAGAAAAGAAAAATTAGATCAATATGCTAATTTACTAAATGTTGCCAAAATTGCTGAATTGTTAAAAAATGATAATAAGGAGAATATGGATAATGGCTAACTTCCCTTTTTTTAGATTCCCTTACAACAATTATTACTATCGTTATTATCCTAACTATAATGGAATGAATCATCTTAATGAAAATGAAAAAACGAGCCATATAGAAGAACCGTCTATGCAAGAATCCTCCCAAGATAGACAAGATAAAACATATGATTCGCACGATTCTAGATTTTATAAACATAAGGATTCGCAAAAAAAGTCATCTAAATACAATCATTTTGGTCCCATTCATTTTGCAAACTCGTTTTCTCTAACAGATTTAGAAGAGCCTGTTCTTGAAATTTTAGGAATTGAATTGTATTTAGATGATATTATTATACTTGGATTACTCTTTTTTCTTTATAAAGAAGATGTACAAGATGAGATGTTATTCTTATCTTTAATTTTGTTACTTTTAACTTAGAAATTATTCAATTGTGATTTTATCGTCAGATACGCTAATATACGCTTGTTTGTGCATTGGTTCTTCATCCCTATCTATTTCTTTTACAATATTAGCAATTCTTATTTGCACCGCATCAAACAATCCGGCCGCTATAATAGCCTGTTTGTTTCCTTTTGCACCTGCGTGTGCCAATCCTCGAAGTGCTCCTAAAACCACAATATTATCTGATGCCATAACTTCTGCTCCTGAATTCACATCTCCTAATATTACTAAGCTTCCTTCTACTTCTAGCTTTTGTCCTGAACGAAGGGAACCTCTATGAAATTTCGTTTCTGATATTGCTATTTCTCTTTCAAATGCTTTCTTTATGCTAGATAATCCTAAACTCTTTGGCATATCAAAATTAATTTCAACATCGATTTTATCTTTTATTACTTCCTGAATTTCATCAATTTCTTTATTTTTTAATACCTTTCCTGCTACTTTAATTGGGGTCTTTTCATCTTTATATAATTTCTTTAATTCTGGAATTTTTTTCTTTAATGCTTCTATTATTTCTCCTTGTTCGGCATTTTCACTTAATTTAATTACAATCTCATCTTTTTTCAGATTAATACTAACACAATTACTTTTCATTTTTACATCCTTCCCATCCACTAAATTTATTTTTGACTTAAAGTGTAATATATATTTATTTTATAAATCCTTAAGCTTAGTTTAATATCTGTACATATGGAGTTGCACTCATGTCTTCTTCTACGTTTTGCGTATTCATTCCAAAATATTCCTCCATAATATCTCTGACTACTTCTGCTGTATAATTTCCATGACCACCATTTTCTACCATAACTACAATTGCTATTTCTGGATTTTCAAATGGAGCAAATCCAACAAACCATGCGTGTACTTGATTTCCAGGAGCCTCAGCAGATCCTGTTTTTCCTCCAACACTAATATTAAAATCTTTAAATCTTACGTAGGCCGTTCCTCCAGAATCGCTCGTAACAGATTGCATACCTTGCAACACTGCATTTAAGTAGTCTTGATTTAGCTCTATATCCTCTGAGCTGTCCTCTTCTAATCCTAATTTACTACTTACAAATTTATTAATTTCTTCTCTAGATGCTTCCGAACCATCTGTATTTCTTATTGTCTTTACGATTGTTGGCGTCACTTTATGTCCGCCATTGGCTAACATACTAATATATCTAGCCATTTGTAGAGGAGTAAATTCATTATCACTTTGTCCAATTGCTGCTTGCAATGTATTTCCTGCCGTCCATGATGTTTCATTTGGATGCAATTGTGCTTTGGTTTCTTTACTTGCTAACACACCAGCTGTTTCTCCTTGTAATTCTATCCCTGTTTTACTTCCTAGTCCAAAATATTTAGCAAATCTTACTAATGTATCAATTCCCATTCGATCGGCTGTTTCATAAAAGAAATAGTTACAAGATTTTTCAATAGCCCCTGATACATCTAAATATCCATGCCCCCTATGATAATCTGTATAATACCAACATTTTGGCTGATAATCTGCATATTTTGTATAAATTCCTGTATCATTAATTTTTGTATTTAAATTAATAGCTCCTGATTCTAGTCCTGCAATTGCAGTTATCATTTTGAAAGTAGAACCTGGTGAATAAGAATTTTGAATTGCTTTATTAACTAATGGTTTCGCTGAGTTATTCATATAATTGTTCCATGCATCCTGACTAATTCCTCCTACAAAATCTTCTGGGTTATAATCTGGATAGCTTGCCATAGCAAGTATCTCTCCGCTATTTACATTCATAACTACACAAGCACCAGCCTTTGCATCATATGCCTTTCCAAATCCTCCACTTGCTATTTTTTGAATATTTGATGCTAATGCCTCTTCCGTTACTTTTTGTAGGTTTGCGTCAATAGTAAGGACAACATCTGATCCTGCAACTGCTTCTTCCGAAACATATTCCGCAGTAATGCTTCCATCTACATCCATATCAATTTGCTTGGTTCCATTTTTTCCTTTTAGATATTCTTCAAATACATACTCTATTCCTGTTTTCCCTATAATATCATTTTGACTATAAGTATCTTTTCTACTTTCATATTCTGTAGAACTAATCTGTGAAGCATATCCTAAGATATGAGATGCCAAGCTTCCTGATGTATATTGTCTAGCTGGTTGTACAACAACATTAATTCCTGCAAATTGATTCGAGCTCTCACTAAATTCTGCTACTGCTTCTCTTGGTATATCCTCTGCAATTGTCACTGCTTTTGTACTACTATATCCTTTTTGTGACAATTCATATCGAATTGCAATAATTTTTCTAATTTCTGTTATATCTTCTGTATTTTTTATTCCATATTTATTCTTAAATTTGTAAAATGCTTCTTCTGCCGTTGCATTTTCATTTAAGCTATTTGATTTTTTCCATTTTTGAAGTGTTTCATCTGAAATAGTAAATTCAAATGGATCGATTTTAATAGGAAAAGAATCTACATAAGATACATTATATTTCTCTAAGACCTGAACCATATTTAATATGTCTGTATTTAAAGTATCTGTATCTACTTTAGTCTTATACATCTCCAATGAAAACTTCATTGTCGAAGTTACTAAAGATGTTCCTGTTTTATCCAATATAGCTCCTCTTGATGCTTCTAATGTACTTTCTCTAGTCAGCCTTGTATTAGACTGTTCTCTATATTCTGCTCCATGCACAATTTGAAGGCTAAATAATTTGACAATTAGTATGGCTCCTATTATATAAATGCCTACTGTTAAAACATTAAATCTCAAATTCGTATTAATTTTTTTTGCACCTTTTGCCAAACTATCACCTTCTTTCTTCATTTCTTTCTAAAGCCAAGTATTTTATATTGTTTTTTACACCTTGTGTGTCGCACTCGCAGTTTGCTCGTTTGCTCGCTTACGCGGTGTTGCAAAAATAATATAAAACACTTAGCTATTTAATAAATCATTGCACATTTTAAAAGTATCTTGTTAGAATTTTGTTTCCTTTGTACTCATTTTCCATATAATCTGTCTCTTATACACATCTCCGAGCCCACGAGACGCGTAGTAATCTCG
>USQP01000116.1 GCA_900556945.1 uncultured Clostridium sp. | reverse complement strand
ACGAGATTACTACGCGTCTCGTGGGCTCGGAGATGTGTATAAGAGACAGATCTTACTATAGTTTGGCTCCGAATATACATGTTTTCCCTTTGTAGTTGCAAAAAACATATTATGTTTTTCTGGTTTATATTTATCCAAAAATTTCATAAAAGATTCATGTTCTTCTATTTCCACTTTATCCCAGTAATCCAATCCTGCTCTTCTTACTGCTTTTTCTGAAATATCAAATCCCAAAGGATGGACTAAATGCAATTTTGCTCCTGTTGCTGCGCAGGTTCTTGCTATATTTCCTGTATTTTGTGGTATTTCTGGTTCGACCATTACGATATTTAATTTCATTTTCTCTTATTTCCTTTCTTTGAGACACAAGGGACAGGTCTAAAATGTCCCATTTTTTTGTCAATTTATGTCTCTTTTTGGATTTTAATTTATTCTGCATTTTTCGACAAATTTATGGGACATTTTAGACCTGTCCCTTGTGTCTCATTTGTCTTACATACTCATACAAAATAATTCCTGTTGCAACCGATACATTTAAGCTTTCTGTTTTTCCGAAGCATTGGTATTTTTACTTTTTCATCTGCTATTTCTTGTATGTGCTTTTCTACTCCATTTGCTTCATTTCCTATGATAATTACTTTTTTATTGTAATCAATATCATAAATACTATTTTGCGCTTGTAAAGAAGATACTACAATTTTAAATTTATGTTTTTTGATTTCTTTTAGTGTTTTTGCTAAATCTTCACACTCTATCATTTTAACTCTAAAAATTGCCCCCATAGTTGAACGTACCACTTTGGGATTATAGGCGTCTGCTGTTCCTTTTGATACTAATATCTGTGTGATTCCTATGCTATCAACTGTTCGAAGTATTGTTCCTAGATTTCCTGGATCTTGTACATCATCTAATGCTACGATAATATCTTGTGTATAATCAATTTCATTCTTTCCATTGTTTTTTTCCACAACAGCCAGAACTCCTTGTGGTTCTTGTACTTCTGATATATATTTAAATATTTTACTTGTAATATAAATACAGTCATATTTTGCAATTTCGTACATTAGGTCTTTTGGGATACTTTCTGTTTTTTCACAATCATCACATAAAATAATTCGTTTGATATTAGCACTTTCTTGAATCGCTTCTTTTATTAGTTTAATTCCCTCTATAAGGTATTCATTACTGATATCACGCTCTTTTTTGTCTTTCAATTTTCTTATGTGTTTTATTAATTCATTGTCTTTACTTGATATTATTTGCATGGTTTTTTCTCCTAACATTTATATTCATTTAAAACTTAATCCTTATTAGTCTTTAGATAAATCTATCAACTTAAGGTATAATACCTATTATTTTTTAAATGGTTACTTTGTACCCGTCCCTAACTAACCATTTTAAAAACTTTGTTGTATCATTTAAAATATTTCTCTCATTATTGTTTCCTATTTCTAATGTTATCATAGGTCTTATTCCTGCTGAAAATTTAATTTTGCTTCCATATTCCTTAACCAATTTTGGTATATCAATTTTAAATTCCTTTTCACTGCCATTTGTTTTAAATGTAAATACCACTGCCGTTTTTCTACTTATGATTTTTTCAATTTGTAATTCTTTTGCCATATATTTTATCCTTGCTATATCAATTAAGTTTTCTAATTCTTTTGGCATATTTCCAAATCGATCTATTATCTCGTCAATTATATTTTGAATATCGTCTTCATTTTTGCATAGGGCAATATCTTGATATACTTCTATTTTTTGGTTTGAATCGCTTATATACTCATCCGGAATGTAACTTGTTACATTCAAATCTATCTGTATGTCAATTTCTGGCTTTACTTCAATTCCCTTCATTTCTTTTACCACTTCATCTAACAAATTACAATAAGTATCATATCCAACTTGTTCTAAATGCCCTGATTGAATCTCACCGAGTAAGCTTCCAGCTCCACGAATTTCTAAGTCTCTCATGGCTATTTTAAATCCAGAACCAAATTCAGTAAATTCTTTAATGGTTTTTAATCTTTTGTCTGCTACTTCTGATAATAACTTATCTTTTTTATAAGTAATGTAGGCATATGCTTGTTTATCTGACCTTCCTACTCTACCACGAATTTGATATAGAGCTGCTAATCCTATTCTATCAGCGTTTTCAACAATAATTGTATTAGCATTTGGAATGTCAATTCCTGATTCTAAAATAGTCGTGCATACTAACACATTTGATTTACCTTCTACAAATTCTTGCATAATTTCTTCAATTCTTGTTCCTGCCATTTTTCCATGTGCATAAACTATATTTGCTTCTGGCACTAAATCTGAAATTTGACTCGCTTTTCTTTCAATTCCTTCTACATTGTTAAATAGATAAAATACTTGCCCATTTCGTTCTAATTCCTTGGTGATTGCCTCTCTTATAACTTCTTCATCATATTCTAATACATAAGTTTGAACTGGTCTTCTATTATGTGGTGGTTCATAAATCACAGACATATCTCTTATTCCAACAATAGACATATGCATGGTTCTTGGAATTGGCGTTGCTGTCATTGTTAAAACATCGATATTATTTTTTAACTGCTTTATTTTTTCCTTTGCTTTCACACCAAATCGGTGTTCTTCATCAATAATTAATAGTCCTAAATCTTTAAATTCTACATCTTTACTAAGTAATCGATGAGTTCCTATTACGATATCAACTTCTCCTAATTTTAGTTTCTTAATCACTTCATCTTGATATTTTTTGCTTTTAAATCTGTTTAATATCTCAACTTTTATTGGATAATCCTTCATTCTTTCTTTGAACTCTTGATATTGTTGCTCAGCCAAAACTGTTGTTGGAGCTAAATAAGCTACTTGCTTGCCATCCATTGCTGCTTTAAATGCTGCACGTATTGCCACCTCTGTTTTACCATACCCAACATCTCCACAAAGTAGTCTATCCATTGGCTTTGAACTTTCCATGTCCTTTTTTACTTCTTCGATACATCTTAATTGGTCGTCTGTTTCTTCATATGGAAATTTTCCCTCAAACTCATTTTGCCATGGTGTATCTTTGCTAAAACTATACCCGAAAGTTTTCTCTCTTTTTGCATATAATTCAATTAAATCCTTTGCTACCTCTCTTAAATTTTTCTTTACTTTAGCCTTAGTTTTTTCCCAATCTTTACTTCCTAATCTATTCATTTTAGGTTGTATCGTATCTCCACCAACATACTTTCTAATAGAATCTAAATCATTTGTTGGAATATATAAAATATCATCATTTTGATATTTTATTTTAATATAATCTTTAATGGTTCCATCTGCTTTTATTGTATTTACGCCTATATAAAGTCCAATTCCATACTTTTTGTGTACCACATAATCTCCTACTTTTAAATCTGCAAATACTACTTTTTCTCCCTCTTTAAAGATCGTAGGGGTATGTCTCCTTTTTTTCTTTTCTCCACTCATTAATTCATCTGCAACAATGACTAGTTGATTTAATTCATAATTTTCAAAACCAGATGATAGTTTTCCAATTGATATAGTAACAATATTTTCATAGGACGATACAATCATTGTTTTATCTAATTTTTCTTCTATCTTACAAAAAATTTCTCTTTCATCTAATATTTTTTTAAGTTTTTTAGCTTTTTCTTTCGTTTCTAATAGTACATAAACTTTCTTCTTTTCATTTATTGCTTTTTCTAAATCAATCAATAAACTTTCTATTTCGCTTTTAAAATAATTTACTTCACGATAAGTAAATCTATATTTTTCCGCTTGTACTTTTCTGTTAGAATCTTGTTTTTCTATATAAATTAGTTGTTTTTTTTCTAAAGTTTCCTTTATTTTTGTTTCATCCATCATATTGGAAATGGCATCTGGTACCATTCTCTTCTTCTCAATTAATGCATTTTGTAAGTTTCTGTTATCTGCTTGTATATTTTTTGCTCTTTGCTTAATTTTTCCTATTTCATCTAAAAATATGCAATAATCATTACTTAAATAATCTAATATCGTATTTTGTCTCTGTCTCTTATACACATCTCCGAGCCCACGAGAC
>USQP01000115.1 GCA_900556945.1 uncultured Clostridium sp. | reverse complement strand
ACGAGATTACTACGCGTCTCGTGGGCTCGGAGATGTGTATAAGAGACAGATACTATGCCATCCAAAATAAAAATAGCAAAAGAAGATATATTGAATGCTGCTTTTGACATTGTGAGAAAAGAAGGACTGGATCATGCTAATGTTAGAGAAATTGCAAAAAAGCTAAACTGTTCTGTGCAACCAATTTATTATCAATTTCAAAATGTAGAAGAATTGAAACTAGAGTTAATGAAGAAGATTCAAAACTATTTTTATGAGTTTTTAACAAATCACATAAACGATCGTATACCAGCTTATAAACAAACAGGAATAAATTATATCAAATTTGCAAAAACAGAACCAAAACTATTTCAAATTTTGTTTATGTCAGATGCTAATTTAGAACCAGAGAATTTAGTTTCTTCAGATGATAGAAATTATAAGGAATATGAAAAGATAATAGAAACATGTACGAATTTAGATGATAAAGAGATAAAAGGGTTTCATATTAAAATGTGGATATTTACACATGGTATAGCAACATTAGTGGCAAGTCAGACGTGTAAATTAAATGATGAGCAAATTTCTGAATTACTCACTTCAGAATTTCAGGCATTAATGTTAGCAGAAGAAAAAAATAAGGATAAATAGGTAAGGAGAGTAGAAGAGCTTATGGAAAATATTATTGAGGTTAAAAATTTAACAAAAAAATACAAAGAACTAATCGCAATTGATGATCTTTCTTTTTATGTAAGGGAAGGTGAAATATTAGGATTATTGGGACCAAACGGAAGTGGAAAATCAACAACCATAAATTGTATATTATCATTATTAAATTATGGGAAAGGAAGCATAAAAATATTTGGAAAGGAAATGAAACCAGATAGCTACGATATAAAAGCAAAGATTGGAGTTGTATTTCAGGATGTTGCTGTATTTGAAGAATTAACGGTATATGAAAATATTAATTATTTCTGTGGATTGTATATTAAAGATAAAAAAACAAGAAAACAATATGTAGAAGATGCGATAGAATTAGTTCGGAATGGGCGAGTTTAAAAAATTTAGACCAAAACAACTATCAGGAGGGTTATTGAGGAGGCTGAACATCGCATGTGGAATAGCACATAAGCCAAAATTGATTTTCTTAGATGAACCCACGGTAGCAGTTGATCCACAAAGCAGAAATAATATCCTAGATGGAATTAAAAAATTAAGAGAGTTAGGAGCTACAATCATTTATACTACCCATTATATGGAAGAGGTAGAGATACTTTGTGATAGGATTATTATTTTGGATAAAGGAAAAGTTTTAGCAGAAGGAACAAGTGATAAATTAAAGGAATTGGCTAAAATAGAAGAGAAAGTGACAGTAGAAGTAAACAACTTAGAAGAAAAATACATCAATGAAATCAGAGAATTAGATACGGTAGCAGATATTTCATATGATTCAAATATATTGCTTATCACATATAAAAAAGGTAAAAACAATTTAGCCGAACTTATGGAAATATTGAAAAGAGAAGGAATTCATTATAATAAGATTTATTCGGAAAGACCCACTCTTAATGATGTATTTCTAGAACTTACAGGAAAGGAGCTTAGGGATTAATGTTTATACATAATTTTAAATATTCTCTAAAAGTTCTCTTTAGAAGTAAAGCTCTAATATTTTGGACTTTTGCTTTTCCTATTATACTTCGGAACATTTTTTAATATGGCTTTTTCTAACATTGAAAATAGTGAAAAATTATCTATCATTAATATAGCTGTTGTAAATGATGAAAGTTTTAAAGAGAGTAAAATTTTAAAAGAAGCATGGGAGAAATTATCAGATGAACAAAACAAAGATAGACTTTTTAATACGAAATACGTAGAGGAGAATGAGGCAAAAGAATTATTAAATCATGATAAAGTGGAGGGATATTTAATAATCAAAGAAAATAAGCCTCAAATTGTAGTCAAACAGAGTGGAATCAATGAAACTATTTTAAAATATGTAACAGAAGAAATCACGCAAACTAGTAAAATAGTAGATGATATAGCCAAAAAAGAAATAGAAAATGAAATAATGACAGGAAATATTAATGTTAATTATGAAGAAATTTATAAAGATGTACTAGAGATGACACAAAATCAAGAAGCAAAGTTAAAAAACATATCGAATTCTAATCTAAGCTATACGATGATAGAGTTTTATACTTTAATTGCTATGGCATGCTTGTATGGAGGTATCTTAGCGATGGCATCCATAAACCAAAATTTAGCCAATATGAGTAGTAAAGGAAAAAGAGTGGCAATTAGCCCAGTAAGTAAATTAAAGGTTATTCTTAGTAGTGTGCTAGCAAGTTATGTGACAGCCTTAATTGGACTGGCTATTTTGTTTGTATATACTATTTTTATATTAAAAGTAAATTATGGAGATAACTTAACATTCATCATTTTACTAGGCGTGATAGGAAGTTTAGCAGGAATTAGTATGGGACTAACAATTGGAACATGCTTAAGAGCAAATGAAAACACAAAGACGGGAATTTTAATAGCAATAACCATGCTTGGTTGCTTTTTATCGGGAATGATGGGAATTACCATGAAATATGTAGTGGATAAAAATGTGCCAATTATCAATAAACTAAATCCTGCCAGCATGATAACAGACGGATTTTATTCTTTATATTATTACAATACTTTAGATCGATATTGGTTTAATATTGTTAGCCTATTCATATTTTCTGGTATTATGATTTTGATATCTTATATCAGTTTAAGGAGGCAAAAGTATGACAGTATTTAAAACATTTTGGAAGATTGTAAATCAATATAAATTCACAATAATCTTATATACCGTGATATTAATTGTATTTGCAGGAGTCAATATGCAAACAAGTGATACAAATATGAATTTTGTCGCAAGCAAACCAGATGTATTCATTGTAAATAGAGATGAAAACATTGGTATAACGGAAGATATTGTGAATTATATAAAAGATAATTGTAACATAATTGATATAAAAGAAAATGAAGAAGCAATGAATGATGCGCTTTTTTATAGAGATGTAAGTTATATTATTTATATACCGCAAAATTATAGATCAGACGTTTTAAAAGGAATGAATCCCGAAATTCAAATAAAATCAACAGGAGATAGTGAAGCTTCCTTTGCTAAAATGATACTAGAAAGGTATGTTAAAGTGCGAAATAGCTACGTAAATCAGACAGAAAACGAGGAAGAGTTACTAGAAAAAATAGGGAATGCTTTAAGTGAGGAAACCGAAGTAAAAATTACATCAAAATTGGATACAGATAGTTTATCTAGGGCAACATTTTATTATAATTTCTTAAACTATAGTATTTTAGCAGGATTGGTATATGTGATTTGTTTGATATTAGCTAGTTTTAGAGAAGAAAAGATAAGGAAAAGAACGATTATTAGTAGTATGAGTTATAAAAAGCATAATAGACAATTACTATTATCAAATGCAATACTTGCCATAATTCTTTGGGTGTTTTATGTAGGATTAAGTTTTATTTTAATAGGAAATGTAATGTTTACAGCACATGGATTGATTTTAATGGTAAACTCATTTATATTTTCAATTTGTGCATTATGTATAGCCTTTTTAATAGCCAATTTGATAAGTAATAAAAATGCTATTAATGGAATTATAAATGTAATAGGCTTAGGTTCCAGTTTCTTGTGTGGAGCATTTGTACCAGTAGAATGGTTACCAGATACAGTGTTAAAAATAGCACATATTTTACCTTCCTATTGGTATATCCAAAATAATGAACTTGTGAAAGCGATAGAAGTAGTAAATGCGGAAAGTTTAAAACCAATATTAGTTAATATGATAATTATTCTAGGATTTGCAATACTATATGTAGTATTAACAAATATAATTTCTAAGAGAAAAATACAGTAGGAGCCATTGATATAAAAAGTAAGATAAGAATGAAAGAAAACGTAAGTCTAAATAAAATTTGGACTTACGTTATTTTAAAGCTTTTTATAGATAATGTGAAAGTTTTGTAAATTTTAGCACTCTACTATTGACATTGCTAAAAAGAGATGTATCTGTCTCTTATACACATCTGACGCTGCCGACG
>USQP01000114.1 GCA_900556945.1 uncultured Clostridium sp. | reverse complement strand
CTTCTAGCTTCGTCGGCAGCGTCAGATGTGTATAAGAGACAGGAAGAGAAGTAATCTCTAATTTACTTCTCTAAAAAATCGATATTCATTACCAGAGGTAGTTTTGCCTTTATATACATAGCCATTATAAATTCCACCATTATCATCATTTAGATTTATATCAAGTTTCATATTATAAGCAAAGCTCTGATTCAAATTATTAACAATGTGAATAGTGAAATTTAAAGTGTAATTAATATCCTCTAAATTGATATTAGCTTCTTTTAAGACCTTACCATTAAAGGAAACCGTACTTGTATCAGTAGATACAGAGTAATTGGTTAAAATATCTTTATTCAAATAGCCTAATGTAATAGGGTTAGAGCAATCTGTATAAAAGGTTGATTCATCATAATTATTATTTTCATTTTCTTGATTGGTATTTACAACTTTAAAATCGATTCTATTATTTACTGGTTCTTCAATTTCTTTATATTCACCAAAATTTAATGGATTTTTGTAATTTAATATTTTTGTACCGATATCAGATTGGGAGGTTATAACAATATTGTCAATATATAATTCTTTTACTGTATTTTCATCGGTTAAATCTGTAGAAGATTCGCTATTATCAATATAAATTGACAAATCGGAATATTGACATATACTCACATTTTGTAAGGATTGATCAGATGAATGATCGATTGCATTCGCACTACTATATAATAATATTTTTTGTATGTTAAAGACAGAAGATTCGTTCTCATCTGAAATTTCTATCATCTCATCAGCAAATTTGTTTCTTGCAAGAGATTTAGAAATTACAAAATGATAATAAAATAGTAGTAAAATAAAAGCTAAAATCATCAATATTACAAAGGCAAGTTTTACATTTTTTATCTTAAATTTAAATTTATTCATTTTAACTCCCTTCTAGAAGGCTATGATTAAAGTCTATTATACAACATTTGCATATAATTAAATACTTTTGTATGCCAGTCTGAATCAGTTGCATATCTCGTATTGACACCAGATAAGGTTGGACCGTTATAATACCAACCAGCGGCTGTTTCACCATCATAGATTTTGGTACCAGATGGATTTAAGTAATATTTAACTAAAGATTTAGCAACTGTTTCGATTCCCTCTGCATAGTCAGTAAATTCATAAGAAGATTCGTAAGGTGTACTATCATAAGAACCATAACCAAATAGATTGTTTTTATCTTTAGCGATTTGCGATGTGCCCCAAGCACTCTCATGAATTGCCATAGAGGCTAAGAAAATACCATTAATATTGTATTTTTTCTCCATATTATAAAATACTTGATAATTATTTTCAAATATTTTATTTGTGTCATTGGATAATCCGGTAAATATTTTTTTATAATCAGCTAGTGTTAATCCACTTGCTTTATTAAGTTCCATATTAATATTGACTTTTAGTAAAATTCTTTGAATTCTATTTTTTTCTACAATATTTGGAGTAGTATAAGAAGAAGTTAAGTTAGAAGTCTTAATGTATCCTTCTACACCATCAAAAGAAACTTTACACCATTCTTCGCTAGGTAAATCTAATAATTTAACATCAATACTTTGTTTTACTTCGGCTACATCTTTAGAATTAACATCAGCAGATTCTTTTAGGGTAAAAGTATTTATTAAATACATAGTATCGCCAATATGTACTTTGTGTTTCGCTAAAAATTCAGAAGTACCAAGGTTAATTAATTTTGGAGTAGGTTCTAAAATGTTTTCTTTTGCTAATATAATTTCTTCAACAAATTCCCCATTTTCATAAGTTTTTACAACAGTTACCTTGTCTTTACCAAGAACACCTTCTTGTGTAACTACTTCTTCTCCTTTTGGAAGAGTGGGAGCATCTGTATAGGTGGTTTCGTATTCAACTTCACGTTCTTCAACAGCTTGTTCTTTTACTCTGTCCATATCAGAATTTTCAGAAATAATATTTTGAATATTTAATCTATGACGATTCAATTCGTATTCTGATATACTCTCTTCTGTGTCTACTTTTGCATAGCTACTTTTAAAAGAAGTATCTCTTGGAAAAAATAAAGCCATTGCTACTACCAAAATGCTACATCCAGTTATAATATGTGATAATTTTAAGTCATTTGCTTTGCTAGTAGTGCGAGTTTTTTGTGAATGAGAAGAAAAATAATTTAAAGTTTCATTAATATGATTTACTTTATTTTCTTGGTGAAATGCTTGTCCATCCATATGTTCACTTGTCCTACCATGTTGCATAGCTTGAAGTTCTTTAAACACATCTGATAAATTTCTATTTTCATAAGAATTTTTATCATTTAACATAAGTTTACTCTCTTTCTTTATAAATTAATACACATTTATTATATAATAACAAATCCATT
This sequence comes from uncultured Clostridium sp., assembly GCA_900556945.1. GTDB lineage: Bacteria > Bacillota > Clostridia > TANB77 > CAG-508 > CAG-269. Next base: position 1,724 of record USQP01000114.1, on the reverse strand, counting down.
CTGTCCATAAATTTTGACAAAAAAATCAGCTTTAGAAAAAATTGCTAGTTACAACCTAAAGTAATACATAGTATTTAGTTAGAAATGAAAAATATTATACGATTGGGATACTTGCAAAATTTGTAAAATAGTATATAATAGAGGCAGATTTAAAAGAATAATAGGATAGCAGGAGGTGAAAAAATGGAATTAGCAAAAATAGAGGATAACATCGGATATACCTTTCATAATAAAGAATTATTAAAGAAAGCATTAACACATACATCTTATGCTTATGAAAATAATGTAGAAAGCAATGAAAAATTAGAGTTTTTAGGAGATAGCATTTTAGAATTTATATCCAGTAAGTATATTTATCAGAAATATCCCAAACTAAAAGAAGGAGAAATGACTAAAGTTAGAGCAACAGTAGTATGTGAAAAGAGCCTATATAAAATTGCAAAATTGCATAATTTTAGTGATTTCTTAAATTTAGGAAAATCAGAATTAAAAACAGGAGGAAACAAAAGACCAGCTATATTGGCAGATAGCGTTGAGGCGGTGATAGCAGCCATATATCTAGATGGAGGAATAAAATATGCAGATAAATTTATTACCGAAAATCTGAAAGAAGAAATAGAAATAGCAACGAAGCATGTAGGAGATAAAGATTATAAAACAGTGCTACAAGAAAAACTTCAAATTCATGGAGATGTAAAAATAGAATATGAAATTATAAAAGAAACCGGACCAGACCATGATAAAAATTTTGAAGCGGAAGTAAAATGTGAGGGAAAAATATTAGCAACAGGAAAAGGAAAGAGTAAAAAAGAAGCACAAATGAAAGCGGCCAAGAAAGCACTAGAAAAATTAATCTAGAAGAATCTAAATAGAAAAGAGGTAAATCTATGAAAAAACAGTACATCATACCTATATTTGTACCGCATTTAGGATGCCCTAATGATTGTATATTTTGCAATCAAAAATCGATTAGTGGTCAAAAGAAAAATATTACAAAAGAAGAAGCGAAAAAGATAATAGATGATTACCTAAAAAGTATAAAAGAGGAAGACGCACAGGTTGAAATTGCATTTTTCGGAGGAAGTTTTACAGCAATTGAAAAGAAGAAACAAGAAGAATTATTGCAAGTAGCTTATGAATATGTTCAAAATGGACAAGCAGAAAGTATTAGAATTTCAACAAGACCAGACTGTATTGATAAAGAAATTTTAAAAATGCTTAAGAAATATAAAGTAAAAACAATAGAATTAGGTGTACAGTCAGCCAATGATTACATTTTAGAAAGAGCAAATCGAGGACATACCTTTGCCGATGTTAAAAAAGCATCGAGGATGATAAGATGGAATGGATTTAGACTAGGACATCAAATCATGGTAGGTCTACCAGAAAGTACTAGAATTGATGAAATCAATACAGCAAAAGCTTTAGTGAAGTTAAAACCCAAAATGATAAGAATTTATCCTGTTCTAGTAGTAAAAAATACAAAATTAGAAAAAGAATATGAAGAAGGAAGTTATAAGCCATTATCAGTTGTACAAGCAGTAGAAGTTTGCAAAGAAATAGTAAGAATATTTGCAGATAAGAAAATCGACGTTATAAGAATAGGACTTCAAAGTACAGATGAAATATCAGATCCATCCAATCACAAAAGCGAAGTAGTTGCAGGTCCATATCTGTCTCTTATACACATCTCCGAGCCCACGAGACGCGTAGTATCTCGTATG
>USQP01000113.1 GCA_900556945.1 uncultured Clostridium sp. | reverse complement strand
CTTCGTCGGCAGCGTCAGATGTGTATAAGAGACAGATGTAGTATATTTAAGAAAAGATTTAGAAGAAATCGAATTTGATATAGAAACAGGTAAAATAAAGTCTGACAAACAAAAGAGAGTAATTAATTTTGTGAAAAATAATGAAGGAGTAACCATATCAGAAATTGAAATGTATACGGATTGCTCTCGAGCAATTGTTAATACTTTAATAAAAAATGAATATTTAGAACGAGTCGAAAAGAAAATAGAAAGAAATCCATTAAAAGATAAAAAAATTCAAAAAACAGATCATTTAATATTAACAAAAGAACAACAAAATGCTTATGAAAAAGTAGAATTATCAATAAAAGAAAGACAGTATAAGAATTTTTTGCTATATGGTGTTACTGGTTCACGGAAAAACAGAGATATATTTGCAATTAATACAAAAAGTAATAAAAATGGATCAGACAGCTATTGTATTAGTTCCTGAAATATCTTTGACACCACAAATGTTAGATCGATTTATTTCAAGATTTGGAAAAGAAACAATAGCAGTCTTACATAGCAAATTATCAATTGGTGAAAGATATGATGAATGGAATAGAATAAGAACGGAAAAAGTAAAAATAGTAATTGGAGCAAGGTCTGCTATATTTGCACCTTTAAAAGACTTAGGAATTATTATAATCGATGAAGAACATGACAGTTCTTATAAATCAGAAGCGAATCCAAAATATGATGCAAAACAAGTGGCCAAATATATAGCAAAACAAAATAATTGTCCTCTTCTTTTGGGAAGTGCAACTCCAGATATAAATACGTATTATAAAGCGATAGAATCCAAAAAAATAGAATTATTGAAATTGACGAAAAGAGCGAATCAGTCCTCTTTGCCAGAAGTTACAATTGTTGATTTAAAGCAAGAATTAGCAAATGGAAATCGCTCATGTTTAAGTGTAGAATTGTATCAATCGATAGAAGAAAATTTAAAACAAAAAAGACAAACAATATTATTTTTAAATAGGCGTGGCTATTCTACTTTTATTATGTGCAGGAATTGTGGGTATACTGTAAAATGTAAAAATTGTAACATAAGCTTAACTTATCATAGTCATGAGAAAAAATTGAAGTGCCATTATTGTGGCTATGAAGAGGAATTAGTAAAAGTTTGTCCAGAATGTCATAGTGATAAAATACGCTATTTTGGAACTGGAACGCAGAAACTAGAGCAAGAAATACACAAACAATTTCCTCGGAGCGAAAACAATTCGAATGGATATTGATACAGTTACTAAGAAAAACTCTCATGAACAAATATTAAATAAATTTAAAAATGAAAACATTGATATTTTAATTGGGACACAAATGGTAGTAAAAGGTCACCATTTTCCAAATGTAACATTAGTAGGGGTTATTGCTGCAGATAGTTCTCTTAATATTGATGATTATAGAGCCAATGAAAGAACGTTTCAAATTTTAACACAAGTAGCACGGACGAGCAGGAAGAGAAAATTTGCCGGGAAAAGTAATCGTGCAAAGTTATCATCCAGAGAATTTTAGTATACAATGTGCAAGAAAACAAAATTATGAAATGTTTTATGAGACAGAAATCACACTAAGAAAACAGTTGAAATATCCTCCATTTTGCGATATAATAGTAATTAGCTTTAGTAGTTTAAAGGAAAAAGAAATACAAAGTGTAAGTAGGCAAGTATATGAATATTTACAAAAAAATTTGAAAGAAGAACAGTATAAAATTTTCAAACCTATGCCTTCACCCATTGATAAAATACAAAATAAATTACGTTATCGAATTATCATAAAAGGAAATATGACGGATTACACGAATGATGTTTTAAATAAATGTTTAAAGCAAATTTATAATCAGAATAAAAAAGATACAAAAGTTATGATAGATATTAATCCAAATAATATGTCATAGTAGAGGAATGTTAAAAAAGCAAATGGAAGAATTGTAGGATAAGAAAGAAGGAGGTAAAAAATGGCAATTAGAAATTTAAGATATGAAGGAGACGAAATATTAAAGAAAAAGTCAAGAGAAGTAGAAGTAATTGATGAAAAATTGCAAACTTTAATTGATGATATGATAGAAACCATGCATAAATATAATGGTGTGGGTCTTGCAGCAGTTCAAGTAGGAATTTTAAAGAGAGTAGTTGTAATTGATATCTATGATGACAAAGGACCAATAGCTTTAATTAATCCTGTTATTATTAAAACAAAAGGAGAAGAAGAAGTAGAAGAAGGATGTCTAAGTTTTCCGAATCAATTTGCTAAAGTAGTAAGACCAACAGAAGTAACAGCAGAATATACAGACAGAAAAGGAAAAAGAAAGAAAATAAAAGCGAAAGACTTACTTGCTCAAGCAATTTGTCACGAAGTAGACCACTTAAATGGAGAAGTATTTGTAGATAAAATAATACCAGGGACACTAGAATATATAGAACCAGAGAAATAATATCTAATTGTCCAATTGGGGACGTTTCCTTTTGGACACAGTCTTAAAAAATAGTAGGAGGAAGAATATGAAGGTTATTTTTATGGGGACTCCAGATTTTGCAAAAGAAAGTTTAGAAGCAATTTATAATGCCGGACATGAGATTCTAGGCGTTGTCACAAATCCGGACAAACCAAAAGGGAGAGGTATGAAAAAGGTAGCTTCTCCGGTAAAAGAATTTGCAACAGAAAAGAATTTAAGAATATATCAACCATTAAAAATAAAAAATAATGAGGAATTTATAAAAGAAATAAAAGCATTGGATCCAGATGTTATTTGTGTAGTAGCTTATGGAAAAATATTGCCAAAAGAAGTTTTAGATATTCCAAAATTAGGATGCATTAATGTTCATGGTTCTTTACTTCCTAAATATAGAGGAGCTGCTCCAATTCAATGGGCAGTATTAAATGGCGATAAAATAACAGGAATTACTACTATGTATATGGATGTAGGAATGGATACAGGAGATATGATTTTAAAAGAAAAAGTTGAAATTGGAGAAGATGAGACAACTGGAGAATTATGGAGTAGACTTTCTAAAATTGGTGGTGAACTACTTGTAAAGACTTTGCAAAAAATTGAAGATGGAACAGCACCTAGAGAAAAACAAGGTGATGGATATACCTTAGCACCAATGCTTAGTAAAGAAATGGCAAAAATAGATTGGGAAAATAAAACAGCAGAAGAAATAAGGAATTTAGTAAGAGGATTCAATCCAATTATAGGGGCTTATACCTTTTTAAATGGAAAAAAAATAAAATTCTGGAAAGTTGCAATTGCAACAACTGACGATATTATGGAAGACGGAATGAGAAGATTGAAAAATGGGACAGTGATTCGTTCCGATCCTAAGGCTGGGTTATTTATCAAAGTAAAAGATGGAATCATCAAGGTGTTGGAAATTCAAGGCGAAAATGCTAAAAAAATGCCAATTGGAGATTTTCTAAGAGGAAATGCAATAGAAGAATTTGAAGTATTTCATTGAAAATTTAGTGAAAATAGTTGTAAAAAAAGGAAAAGATTGATATACTTATAAAGAAATTATAAGTATATTTTTTTATAAGAAAATATATCAAAAGGAGGTAATTAAGATGAATGAAGAAAATAAAGAGAATGAAGAAATTGTAGAATTAGATAACGAAATCAAAACAGAAAATGAAGGAATTAAAATATCGGATGATGTAGTAGCAGTAATTGCAGGAGTCGCAGTGTCAGAAGTTCCAGGAGTTGCTGGAATGGCAGGAGGGTTTGCAGGAGGAATTTCAGAAGTTTTTAGTGGAAAGAAAAATTTAGCAAAAGGAATAAAAGTAGATGTAGCAGATAATAACACCAAAATAGATGTTAATATAATTGTAGAATATGGTTCAAGAATACCAGATGTTGCTTTTGAAATTCAAAACCGAGTAAAAAAAGCAGTAGAGAGTATGACGGGACTAAATGTAGAAGAAGTAAATGTACATGTTCAAGGTGTTAATACAGATGTGGCAAAAGAAGAAAAAGAAATGCTCGAAAATGATGAAAAAAATGAAGAAGAATAAAATTTAACAAATTAAAAGGAGAATAAATGAAATGAAAATTTTAGAAAAAATCGCATTAATTGTATATTCTTGTAT
>USQP01000112.1 GCA_900556945.1 uncultured Clostridium sp. | reverse complement strand
ATACGAGATTACTACGCGTCTCGTGGGCTCGGAGATGTGTATAAGAGACAGCTTACATACTCACATGAATGCTAATTTAACACCAGATGTTTTAATTGCCCTAGGAATCGTACGTCAAATAAGATACCCACTATATTATATTAAAAAATTAAAATTAAAGATGTCAGAAGAGCAAGAAGAAAAAATATTAAAACAAAGGAAACTAGTAGAAGAGCAATTTAAAGATTCTAAACTTACAGGAAAATATTTAACAAGAAAAATAGATGACAATACGTTTATTAATTTCGCCAATTTTATATTAAATAATTTAAAGAATGCCGAATATAATATAGCCAAAATTAGAAGAAGTTTAGTCATATTAAAAGATGGGCAGGCAGTTTTTACAAATTTAGAGAAAGTATATATTTATCGATATGTCTTTGCAAAAGGTATCACGTCAAGTGAAAAAATAGAAATAAAAGATGTAGATAAAATACCAGAAAAGGATATTGTAAAATACGCAAAACAAATGTTAAAAGATGATGAAAAGGGAAATAAGTATCAGCATAATTCATTAAGACAAGATAAGTTACTATGGATAGCAAGAGAATATCAAAAACAAGGGATTAGATATGTAGAAATAGCAGATACAGAACTTGTAAAGCTAGGGGAAGTAGCAATTCAATATTTAGAAGAAATCCATGAAATAATGCCAAAAATAGAGGCAGAAACAGGTGTAAAAATAAGATTTTTAGCAGCCATTCGAAGGATACCTTTAACAATTATAAAAGATCAAGAAACAAGTAGAACCTATTTAAGAGATAATTTAGATGCTATAAAAGCAATCGCAAAAAGTCCATATGTAGTGGGGAGCGATTTTATTGGAGAAGAAATTAATGATATTACAGAATTGAAACCGGTCATACAAGAACTTGTAAATTATGTAGTGAATCAAGATGAAGATTTTACAATCAGAATACATGCAGGAGAAAATGATAGCTTAAGAGAAAATGTATCAAAAGCAATAGAGATTGTAATGAAAGCAACCCCAAAAAATAAAAAAATTCCAAAAGTAAGAATAGGACATGGATTATATACACCAGATTTAAATTCAGAAGAAGGAAAAAAACTAATCCAAAACTTAAAAGAATCAAAAGCAGTATTAGAATTTCAATTAACTTCTAATGTGAGATTAAATAATCTAAATGCATTGGAGAACCATCCTTTGAAACAATATATAAGAAATGGTGTTCGATGCGTACAAGGAACAGATGGATGTGGATTTTATGGTAGTGATACAATAGAAGAACAATTAGCATTGCAAAATTTATTAGGGTTAAAAGATACTGATTTTATAAAGATGAGAAAAGTAGAAGACGAAATAATAGAAAATAGTGAAAAGTATTTTTTGAAGAAAAAAGTGGAGTTTGAGAAGTTTTTAAAAGATAGAACTTTAAGAGAAGCAATTTTAGAATTAGAAAATGAGAATATAAAAGAAAGTAACAAAAGAAGAGTAGAATTAAGGCTAAATTCGAATTTAGAATCAGAGAAAGTATTAGGAGAAAAAATAAAAAAATTACCGGAAGATAAAGTTCCTATTATCATAGCTGGAGGAAGTTTTAATTCAAAAGGAAGAGAAACAGTTTTAACAGAAGAAGGAAAACAAATATTAAAAGGATTAATGAAAAATGTAAATTCTGAAAAAGCTTATTTTGTAATTGGACACAAAATGCAAGGATATGAAAAAGCAATTGTTGATATTTCTAAAGAAATAAATAAGAAATTCGAAATTGATGCGATTATTCCTAAATTAGTTTCAGAAAATGAAAGAAATAATTTGCTAGAGAAAGATGTAGATGGGGTATGTGTTTCAACAGAATCCGAAGAATTAGGAATCTATAAAAGTTTCAATTATGAGATTTTTGAAAGGAGAAACTCTGTTGTCGTTGCATTTGACGGAAATTCGCCAGTTTCTAATTTAGTACAAGAAGCAAAAAACGGAAAAGGAAAAGCAAAAATTTATATTAATGAAGCGATTCCTGTTCTGAAAGAAAAAGCCAGTTCTTTAGGAGGATATGTCATACCATTTAATATGAACCAAAACATAGTAGATAAAATATTAGAGGATAATCCAGAAATAACAGATACTTTTGATAAAAAGCTATAAAATAAAAGAATTTGTATGATTGTCATACAAATTCTTTTTTGGTGCACCAGGAGGGATTCGAACCCCCGACCTTCCGGTTCGTAGCCGAACACTCTATCCAACTAAGCTACTGGTGCATAACTAATATTATAATCGTTTTTTTGTGATTTTACAAGACTTTTTTAAGATTTTCATAAATAATCTTGTAAAAATTTTGATATTATGAAATAATATCCTCAATAAATAAAGGGGGATACTATGAAAAGATATTTGAAAATTTTTCTCATACTTTTATTTGGATTGTTCATATTAGGATTTAATAAGAACGTTGAAGCCAATTCAATAAGCAAAATATCAATGGATATTTATATTGATAATAACGGAGAGGCAACTATTACAGAAGTATGGGATTGTTATAATAATCAAGGAACAGAAGCATATCATCCATATTATAATTTGGGAAGTTCTGAAATAAAAAATTTGACAGTTTCAGAAAGTGGAAAGACATATACAACACTATCTACTTGGGAAACTTCTGGTTCATTATCCAATAAAGCCTACAAATGTGGAATAAATAAAATTTCGAATGGAGTTGAATTATGTTGGGGAATCAGTCAATATGGATCTCATAAATATACGGTTCAATATACGATAACAAATTTTATAACTGAATTAACAGATTCACAAATGCTTTATTGGACTTTTATACCATACGATTTTTCAACTTCAATTGGTAGTGTATATATTAAAGTTCATACCAATTTTAATATACCGGATTCAGTAGGAGTATGGGGCTATGGAAATTATGGTGGAACTGCATACGTATATGATGGCTATATCGAAATGCAATCAGATGGTAACCTTGATACAAACGAATATATGACAATGTTAGTACAATTTCCTAGTAATTCATTTTATACATCTAATTCTCTGAATCATGACTTTAATTACTATTTAAATATGGCGGAAGAAGGTTCAACTAAATATAATGAAAAATCTATTGGTATAGGGACAATTATCATAGGAATTTTAGCAATGTTAATGAACTTATTCCCAATAATTTTAATTATTGTAATTATATTATTAGCTGGAAAAAATTCTGCATCATCAAAGTTAAACTTTGGGGCAGAAGGGAAAAAAATGCCATCAGATTTACAATATTACAGAGATATACCATGTAAAAAAGATATATTTAGAGCGTATTATATTGGATATCATTATGGTTTGTTAAAAAATAAAACAGACATATTAGGTGCAATTATTTTAAAGTGGATGAAAGATTCTATTATACGAGTGGAACAAAAAGAAAGTGGAATGATATTTAAAAAAGAAAATACGGTAATCATATTAAATGAAACGAATCCTGATATGATTGAGAATAAACAAGAAAAAGCTATTTTTCAAATGTTATATGAAGCAAGTAAAGATGGCGTATTAGAGAATAAAGAATTTGAAAAATGGTGTAATAAAAGTTATTCTCGTATACTAAGGTGGTTTGATAATATATTGGATCAACAACAAGATAAATTAGTTGGAGAAGGTCTTATTACGAAGGAAGAAAAGACTGATTTTAAAATATTTAAATCCACTACCTACACAACAACTCCTGAATTAAAGCAAGAAGCAATAGAAATGGCTGGATTAAAAAAATATTTAAAGGATTATACTCTTATTAAAGATAGGGAAGCAATTGAAGTTGTTATGTTTGAAGAATATTTAATATATGCTCAAATAATGGGAATTGCAAAAGAAGTTGCAAAAGAATTTAAAGATTTGTACCCTGAAATAATAGAACAATCTAATTTTAGTTCTTATGACAATATTATTTTTATAAATGTTTGCGCAGCACAAGGGATTTCAAAAGCTCAAAGAGCAAAATCTGTAGCAGAAGCAAGAGCAAGTAGCTATTCTTCTGGTGGAGGAGGGTTCTCCTCTGGCGGAGGCGGAGGGGGATCCCTGTCTCTTATACACATCTGACGCTGCCGACGA
>USQP01000111.1 GCA_900556945.1 uncultured Clostridium sp. | reverse complement strand
TTCGTCGGCAGCGTCAGATGTGTATAAGAGACAGGAAAGTATATGCGAAATAAGATTTTAACATTTATAATAGGAATGCTAGTAGGAGCGATTCTTACAACAGTAGGATTTTTAATTTATAATAAAGGAGTAAAAAATGATTCGGAACAGCCTGGAATGATGCAAATGGACGGAAATAGACAAATGGGGCAACCAGCAAATGGAAATATGGAGGAACCACCGGCTAAACCTGAAGATTCAAACAATAATGTGAATAGTTAGGAGGGGTGATCTAAGAATGAAAAAATATAAAATAATTCAAATTACTATCATTATAGTACTTGTAATCGTCTTAGGAGTATTAGTAAAATTTACAATAGATGCAATAGAGGAGAATCATTCACAACAAATGGTAAATCAGGAAATGAATAAACCAGATGGAGATATGCAAGGACAAATGGGAGGAGAATCAGGTTTGATTAATTATTCAGCTACTAAGGAAATAAACGAAGATACTACGATAGGTGATGGAGAATATCCATCAAAAACAGCAGATGAGAATGCAATTTTAGTAAGCGGAGATATAGATGTTACACTTTCTAATATACTAGTTAGTAAAACAGGAGATTCTGATGGTGGAGATAGTACAAGTTTTTATGGCATGAATTCAGCATTGCTTGCTAAAAGTGGAGCAAATTTAAATTTGAAGAATATAACGGTAACAACTGATGCTACTGGAGCAAACGGAATATTTTGCTATGGAGGTTCAGCAACGACCAATCAGTCATCTGGTGATGGAACAACCGTGACAATTAGCGATTCATCTATTACGACAAAAAAAGATAATTCTGGTGGAATTATGACTACTGGTGGAGGAACAATGAAAGCATCTAATTTGACAGTAAATACTTCAGGTATTTCAAGTGCAGCGATTAGAACAGATAGGGGAGGAGGAACGGTAACTGTAGACGGAGGAACCTATACAACTACAGGTCAAGGTTCACCATCTATATATTCAACTGCGAATATTACTGTTAATGATGCATCTTTAATCTCTAAAGTATCAGAAGGAATTGTTGTTGAAGGAAAAAATAGTGTAATAATTAATAATTGTGATTTAATAGACAGTAATACTAAATTAAATGGGCAATCTACTACTTATAAAAATATATTTTTATATCAATCTATGAGTGGAGATGCAGCAGACGGAACAGCAGAATTTACTGCTAAAGATAGTAAAATTACAACAAATAATGGGGACTCTTTTTATGTTACAAATACAACTGCAACAATCAATTTGAGTAATAATACAATTGTAAACAATGATAATACAGGAAATTTTTTAAGAGTACAAAAAGATTCTTGGGGAAATACAGGTTCTAATGGTGGAGAGGTTACACTAGTAATGAATCATCAAAAAGTAACAGGTGACATTGTAATAGATTCTATATCAACGTTAGACATGACTATGGCATCAGAATCTTATTATGAAGGAATAATAAATGCAGATAATCAAGCTAAAAGCATAACATTAAAATTAGATGCATCATCCAGAATAAAATTAACAGGAGACTCTTATGTAACAGCACTAGAAGATGATGATTTGTCATATAGTAACATAGATTTCAATGGCTATAAATTATATATAAACGGGACGGCAATCAATTAATATATTTGATTAAAAAATTAAGCAAAATACTATCTCTCGTATAAGAGATAGAATTTTGCTATTGGATTTATTTTTCTTTTTTATCTTTATTAATTCTCATATTGTTGCCATAACGTTTAATTTTCTGTGTTGTAGTTTTTTCAAATTCATTCTCACGAATATCAAAACCTTTAATATGCTTATAATTAGGAAGTTTTTTATTAACACTTGCTACTACGTCAGAAACAATTTTCCAAATTTCTTCTTTAGTAGGAACGCTACCTTTTAAATACTCTGTAATAGCTTGAATATTAGGATATATTTGAGCATTAATATAAGTCTCATCATCATTTTCTTTTTGAATTCCTAATACTAAAGCTTCTGAAATTAAAGGATTATCATTTAGATAGTATTCAACTTCTTCTGGATAAATATTTTTGCCATTTTTCGTAACAATAACACTTTTACATCTACCGGTAATGTATAAATATCCATTTTTATCAATTTTTCCTAGGTCACCAGTATGAAACCAACCGTCAATAATGGTTTGCTTTGTTTTTTCTTCATCTTCATAATAACCAAGCATAACATTTGGGCCTTTTACGATAATTTCACCAACTCCATCATCATTCGGTTTGTCGATTTTATATTCAACATTTGGAATAGGGAGCCCAGCACTATCATCTTTTTGGAAAAAGTCTGTGTTTCCTGCAACTAAAGGGGAACATTCTGTTAAACCATAACCTTGAAGGGTGTTTAGCTTTAAATCTCTAAAATCAGCTACAATATTAGGATTAGCTGCAGCAGCTCCGACAATAAATACACGCAATCTACCACCTAAAGTGTTTTTTACTTTCGTTTTTACTATTTTCTTCATAAAGAGAGGTAGAGAGGAATAAGGATTTTGATTGTTTTCTTTTTTGTATTTACTAGGTAATGAGTGATTCATATTTTTAATAATATTTTTGTGTAAGTTTTCTAATAATAAAGGTACACATAAAATAACGGAAGGATGAAATTCCTGCATGTTTTTTGCAATGTACCTTAGACCTTCACAATGAGCGATACTAGCACCGCTATAAATAGGAAGTAAGAAACCTAGTGTACATTCATAAGTATGGTGTAAAGGCAAAACAGAAAAGAATAAATCGCTTCTTTTTACTTTTACAATTCCATAGGTAGATAATAAGTTAGAACAGATATTTCTTTGTGATAAACATACTCCCTTAGCATTTCCTGTTGTTCCAGATGTGAAAAGCAATATACGTAATTCGTCTGGATTAATTTTAATCGAATCGAAATCAGTAAAACCATCTAAATAAGCTTTTTTACCATCTTTTAATAAAGTGTCAAATTTTTTATCAAATGTAATAAAGATAGTATCTGGGTTTTCTATTTTTTCGATATTGTCTAAAACATTTTCTAAATTTTTGTTGTCTCCTAAAATACATACGGATTGTGAAACATTCATGAAATTAATTACATCATCGGTATGTAATTCTTTATCAATTGGAACAACGATACCAACGATAGAAGCGGCCATATAAGAAACACACCATTTATAGCTGTTTTTTCCAATAACGGCTATTCTTTTATTTAAAAATCCTTTTTTTATGAAACTTGTCCCAAGATAAATTACATCATTCTTAAATTGTTCATAAGTGATGGATTGTATGTTTCCATCCGTATCTTTTATCTTAAAAGCTGTTCTTGCACGGTAGATATCGCCTGAGCGATATAGCATGTCCTTAAAATTTGTTACTTCTTCTGTTTTGTGATATTTTTTCTTTAACTGCTCTGCAGTACTAAGTTTGTTTTTCATTTTTTCCCCCTTTAAGTTCTACTTATATCTATAAAATATAAAATTTGTATCTTTTTTTAGTATGATATTACCATCATAGATGGATTTGTTATCATCTTTTAAAGGAATATCAACATATATGGTGCATTTAAATTCCTCATTTTGATTATTTGTTATATTGATATCGAAAGAAAGATTACAAGCGATGGAATCTAATAAGATATTACATTTTTGTAATAAAGAACCATCATAGGTAATTGGATTAGAAGTGTCAGTGATGGTATAATCAGTTCTTATATTGCTATTTATATAACTAAGCACAATTGGATTTGCTAGATTATTATATAAAGTTGGTTGATCCAAATTTGCTTCATCTTCTGATGTAATATTAAAATCTAATTTATCTATAATTAGATTTTCCTCTATGATATCACTTTTTGCAAAATTATTTATATTTTTATAATATAAACTTTGTTCTCCTACTTCTGGAGTATGGTTAAATTTAATATTATCAATAAACACATTCTTTAATGTATTTTCTGAATTTTTTTCGCTTGACGAACTAGTTATAAAAAATGCCATATCGGTATATTGGTATAAATTTTCAAGCGTGAAATTTGTGTTAGATAGGGTTTTGTTTTGGGCATTGCAATTACTAAAAAACGTAATTTTTTCTATCTTAAAAATGGTATTTTCATTTTTATTAGCAAAGGATAAAATCTGTCTCTTA
>USQP01000110.1 GCA_900556945.1 uncultured Clostridium sp. | reverse complement strand
TTATAGAAATATTTTAAATCCATGAAAATGGTATAAATAAAAATTTACTATACTAGCAAAAAGACATCCTGTTAGTAAGCTAAAGGTTTCAATATATTATCATGGCAATTTTGTTGAACCAAAAGAAAATGAGTAAAAAAATGATAAAGAAGAAGGATTTATGTAAAACACGTCGAATAAAATAAGTATGCATGTTTATTTGAAAAACTAGAAAGAAAGTGAGGGAAAAATGCCGAGATATAGTGATGAAATCATAGAAGAAGTAAGACAAACAAATGATATTGTAGATATCATATCACAATATGTGCATTTAAAAAGAAGCGGAAGAAATTTCTTTGGACTATGTCCATTTCATAATGAAAAATCACCTTCTTTTTCTGTTTCACCAGATAAACAGATCTTTCATTGTTTTGGATGTGGCGTAGGAGGAAATGTATTTACATTTTTAAGCAAAATAGAAGGAATTAATTTTGTAGAGGCTGTTCAAACATTAGCTGAAAGATCCAATATACAATTGCCAACGCTTGAAAATAATGTGGATACTGCAAAAGAAGAATTAAAAGCAAAAGTATGGAAGGTAAATGAGTTTACAGCAGCTTATTATCATAAAAATTTATATAAACCAGAGTCAAAAATAGCACAAGATTATATAAAAAAGAGAAAACTAAGTAATGAAACTTTAAAATCTTTTAGACTTGGATTTTCAGGAAAGTTTGATGAATTATATCAAGCTTTAAAAAAAGAAGGATTTCAAGATTTAGAAATTTTGGAATCTGGTTTAGTAAATAAAAATGACAATGGTAAATATATCGACCGATATCGAAATAGATTGATGTTTCCTATTTGTGATGCAAGAGGACGAGTTATTGCTTTTGGTGGAAGAGTTTTAGATGATTCCAAACCAAAATATATTAATTCACCAGAAAATATTATTTATAGCAAAGGAAGAAATTTATTTGGGTTAAATGTAGCGAAAAAAGGTGATATAAAAAAGCTTTTAATTGTAGAAGGATATATGGACGTTATTTCTTTGCATCAAAGAGGAATAACAAATGTTGTTGCACCACTTCGGTACAGCCTTAACACAACAGCAAGGATGGCTACTTAGAAAAAATTCAGAGCAAATTATTTTAAGTTTTGATTCAGATGAGGCAGGACTTACAGCTAAAATAAGAGCATTAGACATTTTACAAAATATGGGGTGTGACATTAGAGTTTTACAGATGGAGGGTGCAAAGGATCCAGATGAATTTATCATAAAATATGGAAATGCAAGATTTCAGACTTTAATTGATAAAGCGCTTTCTGTTATTGAATTTAAGGTAAAAGTTCTGAAACAAAATTTAAATTTAGATAGCACAAACGATAAAATAAAATTTTTAAAGGAAATAGCAAAATTAATTTCTAAAGTAGATAATACAATAGAAAGAGAAGTATATATTGAAAAAATTTCAAAGGAATATGAAATTTCAAAAGAGGCTATTTATGCAGAAGTTAATAAATTAACTTATCAAGGAAATAAAAGCGAAAAGGTCTTGGAAAAAGAAAAACCAATAATAAGACATAAAAAAATAGAAGAAACGGCAGTTCCAGAATCTGTTAAAAGAAGAGAAAATACGATACTTGCTATTTTATTAATGGGGGATTTAAACGTTTTTCAAATTATAAAGCAAAACATTACAATAGAAGATTTTAAGGACGAATTAAATCATCAAATTGCTAAAAAGTTGTATGAAGAATTTGAAAAAGGAAATAGTAATATTAATGGAATTTTGGATAATTTAAGTGAGGAAGAACAAAATCATACAACTGCAATTTTAGCGGATGATTATGAGATAGATAATGTTGAAAAGGCAATCGATGATATTATGCAAAGCTATAAGAAAGACAAATTAAATGAAAGAAAAATTCAAATTATCGAATTGCTAGAAACTGAGTTAGAAGTGGACAGGAGAAAAGAATTGGAAAAAGAGCTAAGTAATATTATTATTAGATTAGCAAAAATAAAGTAGAGGTGAAAATTTGATGGCGAAAAAGAAGGATGAATTAGAAGGAAAAGAGGAAAAAGTAACAAAAAAAGCAACAAGTTCAAAATTAAAAGAGGAAAAAGACAGGAAAGAAGACAATCAAAAAGTTGAAAAGAAAAAAATAGAAAAAGAAAAAAATATGGAAAAAATGGAAGAGGCAAGAAAAGTAGCTAAGAAAAAAGTAGCTGAAAAGAAAAAGAGCAAAGAAGATACGGATAAGGAAGAAAATCATGCAGAAAATAATGAAGAAGGCGAAAGAATTAAAAATGAAAAAGTAAATAAGATTTTAAAGAAAGCAAAAGAACAAGGAAAAATAACTTATGGCGATTTAGCAAAAGAATTAGATGATGTGAATCCAGACCAAATTGATAAAGTATTTGATGCCTTTGAAGAATTAGGTGTCAATCTTTTAAGTGACGATATGGAAGATGAAGAGCCAGATATAGAAGATTTAAAAGAAGTTGAATATTTAAAATTAGACGAGATAACAGATACCAGCTATGAAGGAGTTAATGTTGATGATCCTGTTAGAATGTATTTGAGAGAAATTGGAAGAATTCCACTTTTAACCTTTGAGCAAGAACTTGATTTAGCAAAAAGAATTTTAGATGGTGATGAAGATGCGAAAAAAGAATTAGCGGAGTCTAATTTAAGATTAGTTGTTAGTATTGCTAAAAAATACGTAGGAAGAGGAATGTTATTTTTAGATTTAATCCAAGAAGGAAATATGGGACTAATAAAAGCAGTAGAAAAATTTGATTATACAAAAGGATTTAAATTTAGTACTTATGCTACATGGTGGATTAGACAAGCGATTACAAGAGCGATTGCTGATCAAGCAAGGACAATTAGAATCCCAGTTCATATGGTAGAAACCATCAATAAATTAATTCGAACATCAAGACATTTGTTACAACAATTAGGCAGAGAACCAACGCCAGAAGAAATTGCTGAAGAAATGGAAATACCAGTTGAAAAAGTAATGGAAATTCAAAAAATAGCACAAGATCCAGTATCTTTAGAAACACCAATTGGAGAAGAAGATGATAGCCATTTAGGAGATTTTATTCAAGATGATGATTCACCTGCTCCACATGATTCGGCAGCATATACTTTATTAAAAGAACAACTAGAAGAGGTTATGAATACCTTAACACCAAGAGAAGCAAAAGTATTAAAATTAAGATTTGGTCTAGAAGATGGAAAAGCAAGAACTTTGGAAGAAGTTGGACGTGAATTTGAAGTAACACGTGAGAGAATCAGACAAATTGAAGCAAAAGCATTAAGGAAATTAAGACATCCAAGTAGGAGTAAGAAATTAAGAGATTATATGTAAATCGTAGGAGGAAGAAATGCAACAGATAACGGATTATATAAGTAGTATTTCATCAATACAAATTATAGATATTATAATTGCGATAGGCATTATTATACTTTTTAGAATTTTTAGTTCTGGTTTAGCATATATCATAATTAGAATGTTTAAACTAAAAGCTAAGAATAGAAAGAAAATAAAAGAAAGTGCGTTTTATAATCCATTAATCATATTTTGGAGAATTTTAGGAGCTTATATTGCTATTTTATTTTTAAAACAACCGCTTAATTTATCGGATGAAGTGATGAAGGTAGTTGCAACAATATTTAAAATAATAAGTGTAATTGTTTTTGCAAAAGGTTTGGCTGAGAGTCTTACGCCCAAATCATCTTTTGTAAAAAGGATAAGGGAAAAAACTACTAAAAATGTAGAAGATTCTATGTTAGATTTTATATTAAAAATAGCAAGAGCAATTATTTATATTATAGCAGGATTTATTGTAGTTACTCTTTTAGGAATTAACTTAAATGGATTAGTAGCAGGTTTAGGAATAGGTGGTGTTATTATAACACTTGCTGCACAAGATACGGCTAAGAATTTATTTGGAGGAATGGTTATTTTTATAGACAAGCCATTTTCTGTTGGCGATTGGATAGAAATGTCACCATTTGAAGGAACAGTAGAAGACATTACTTTTAGAAGTACCAGAGTAAGAACTTTTGAAAATTCACTTGTTAATATTCCAAACTCTGTTATTTCAAATTCATCTATTATTAACCTGTCTCTTATACACATCTGACGCTGCCGACGAAGCTAGAAGTGTAGATC
>USQP01000109.1 GCA_900556945.1 uncultured Clostridium sp. | reverse complement strand
TTATAACATATTTTACTAAAAAAGTATATATTTTTGCATGAATTGCAGGCATTTGAGTTATTCTGTATATTCAAATTTTTCTTCCATTGTGTCTTCTGAATTTGGTCCTAAAAATACTTTAAATTCTCCTTTTTCTACTTTATACTCTAATTTCTCATTCCAAAATTTCAACATCTCCACATCAATCTTAAATGTTACTTCTTTTTCTTCAAAAGCTTTCAAATATTCTTTTCTAAATGCCTTTAATTCTTTTATCGGTCGTACGATACTTCCAACCAGGTCTTGAATATAAAGTTGTATCACTTCTTTTCCTGGAATATTACTATCATTTTTTACTTTTACGCTCACTGTTATGGGAGCATCTTTTGTAATTTTATTACTGCTTATTTTCAAATCAGAATATATAAATTTTGAATAAGATAATCCATATCCAAATGGATAATAACTTTCTGTTGGAATATCTTGATATCGAGATACATATCTAACATTATTGATATGGGGCCTTCCTGTATGATAATGATTATAATAAATTGGGCATTGTCCAGTAGCCTGAGGAAAGCTCATGGTTAATTTACCAGATGGATTGACTTCTCCAAAGATTACATCTGTAATTGCATTTGCCCCTTCTGTTCCAGGAAACCACACCTCTAGTAATGCATCTACTTTTTTTGAAATATCTTTTAATACTAAAGGTCTACCATTAAATAAAATGGTAACTATTTTTTTATTTAATTTTGCAAGTTCATCTAGTAAATTTTGCTGAATCTTTGAAATTTCAATATTAGCCCTTGAACAGGCTTCACCACTTTGTCGATAATGTTCTCCTATTGCTAAAACAATAATATCCGCTTTTTTAGCAACTTCTATGGCTTCTTTTAGCAATTCTTTTTCTTTCTCCTTCTCGTTTTCAATATGTATCACATTTCCTCCATCTGCTGATAAAATCTGATTAATTTCATTTTCCTCTAAAATTTCACTTCCTTTCGCATAGAAGACATTTTCATCTCCAATTTTATTTTTAAAAGTCTCCTTTAAGGTTGGTATTTTAGATTTGTCAGAAAACATAGACCATGAGCCAAGTATAGCAACATTATCAGCATATGGTCCAATTAGCGCAATTTTTTTATTTTTCTTTAAAGGTAAAACTTGTTGTTCATTTTTCAATAATACAAAGGTTTGAGCTGCTAGTTTCCTTGCACATTCTAAATTTTCTTTACTTTTTAAGACTTTTTTCTCTCTTTCTTCATTAGCATTTCCATATGGATTTTCAAATAATCCTAATTTGTTTTTCAAGGTAAGAACTCTTAATACTGATTCATCTACTATTTTCTCTGGAACTTTTCCTTCTTCAACTAATTCTTTTAAATGATTTGCATATACATTAGACATCATATCAATATCAACTCCAGCCATAATTGCTTTATATGCTGCTTCTTTTTTGTCTTTTGAAACGCCATGGTTAATGGTTTCTTCTATGGCTGAGTAATCTGAAATAACAATTCCTTTAAACCCTAATTCTTTTCTTAGTAAATCTCTCAATAACCATTTATTTACTGATGATGGAATACCATTTATCGTATTAAAGGATGTCATTATCATCTCTGTTCCCTTGTCAATTGCTGCTTTATACGCTGGCAAATAATATTGTCTAAATTCTCTTTCTGACATATCAACCGTATTATAATCTCTTCCTGCTTCTACTGCTCCATATGCTGCAAAATGTTTCACACATGCTGCACTATTTCCTAATTTTGAAATATCTCTTCCTTGATATGCTTCTATCATTGTTTT
The DNA here is from genome assembly GCA_900556945.1 of uncultured Clostridium sp. Taxonomy (GTDB): domain Bacteria; phylum Bacillota; class Clostridia; order TANB77; family CAG-508; genus CAG-269. The sequence continues at coordinate 2,393 of USQP01000109.1, read as the reverse complement.
CGCATACATTTCTCCTAAATAAGGATCTTCGCCTCCAATTGATTCCATTACTCTTCCCCATCTTGAATCGCGAACTAAATCTACCATTGGTGAAAAATTTACATTTGTTCCAGCTACTCCCGCTTCTTCAATCGATATTTTTGTGCAATCATAAATCACTCTTTCGTCCCATGAACATCCTTGCGCGATTGGAATAGGAAACACCGTTCTATATCCATTTATAATATCTGCCATAAATAAAAGTGGTATTTTTAATCTATTTTTTGACAAATATTTATCTTGTATCTTTTTTATTTTTTCACTTCCTACAATATTTAATATCGATCCAACATGATATAACATTTCATTTGATAGGTTTAAATCTTTTAAAGGTCCAGTTGCGCTATCTATTTTCTTCATCAAAAAAGTCTCACCAGCGACTTGAACAAGCTGTCCTATTTTTTCTTCTAAAGTCATTTTATTTAATAATTCTAATAATTTTTCTTTTGTCATACTTTTCCTCCTCTTTCTTTTTCTTAGTAATGTTTAATATATTCAATCCCTTCATCACATACTCATTTTTCATAAAATATTTCCATATAAGACCTGTTAAATAATTTTCAATCATTAGCATAGAGATCCCCTTATCAATTCCAATACACTCTTTTGAATACCAAGGATTAGCTTCTTCTAAATTATATGCATCTTTAAATCCATATCTACACCAAAAACTTGGAAATTCATTATAGTAATACTCTAATGCTTTTATCGAAAACTCTGGAGTAAATACAATAGAACCTGCTGCTCCACTTGGAGAGATTGTCCCATCATTTCCTTCTAACTTACTTAAAGCAGGTCTTGCTCCAAATTCTCCAGAATATCCTGTTGGACTAACACAAGCCGTTAATCCCCATGAATTATCACCAAATGTTCGATAAGTGTCTTGCTTATTCATACAATATTTTCTATTAGCTAATGTGGCTTTTGTAGAATTTTCAAACCAATCTATTCCATTTTTGTCTTTTCTGTTTCTAAAATCTATCCATGCATGTGAATATTGATAGGTAAATAAAGCTCCACAATATGTATATATAATATCTTTCATTTCACCATAATCTGCTATCTCCTTTTTAAAATCATCATATATACTGCTATCAACCGGAAAGGTTGGAGAAGCAACACCAAGAACATATAACATTAATTGTTCTGCATACATATCCCAATGTCCCCAAAATCCTTTTTCTGGAGAATATCCCATATAAAATTGATTGATCTCTTTATCACGATACCAATTCCAATTTATATTCTTATAAAGTATTTCTGCCTTTTCTTTCACCTCTCCTTTGAAATATTCTCCTGCAAAAATAGCACCACAAATAAATATTCCCGTATCAATAATGGAAACTTCTGAATTCCATTCTCTTTTAGCCGTTTCTATATTAATGAAGTGATAAAAAAATCCATTCGTTGATTCCATATGATTTAAAAAAGTATTTAAGGTTCTATTTGCTCTATCGTATGCATCTTCAAATCTTATCCATTTTCTTTCTACTCCTATTGCGAGTGCTGCAAGACCATATCCCACAGATGCAATACTTGCAATTTCAGGTGCTAACTTCGTTTTATCTCTAATTAGTCCATACCCTTCGCTATTTTTCCTTATGTTCGCTTCCTTCATAAAAAACTTAAAACTCCCTTTTAATTCCTTTTTTAAGAGTTTTTCTCCTGTATATTTAAAAATTCTCATATGTTTCACCTCAATATAATTTTACATAATGAGTTGATTAAAAACAATGGAGGTTTTTTCCGCACTTTCCTTATTATGGTTCATTAGGAATCGGTACACAATAACTAAAAATAACTAAAAAATAGAGCCTTAATTGGCTCTATAAAATCTCTATTTACTAAATCTAGTCTCTTTCTTCCATTCCATCACATATTCTTTTTCTCCTGTTTGCTGATCTAATTGTATTTTGGTATTAATAAATCCCATAGCAACATAAAATAGAGTAGCATTTATATTTTTTTCGTATACTTTTAATGTCATTTTATCGTGTCTTTCTTTACAATAATTAATTAGCTTTCTTCCAATTCCTTGTCTTTGTGAATCTAATCTCACAAATAAAGCCCCTATATATCCATCTTCTAGTATACTTATAAATCCTTTTATTTCATCATTTTCTGTATAAACATAAGTTTCAGATTTTATTAAATACTCTGTTTTTACTCGATTAAAATTTAATAACCAATAGTCTTTATCAATAAAATCATGTGCTTTAAAATTTCCTTTTGTCCATATCGTCATGACTTTCTTTAAATCTTCTTCTTTAAATTTTCTTATCATATGTTTCCTCCTATTTTCTTTAGTATATCTCTTAATTTCTTTTTTGCCTGTCTCTTATACACATCTGACG
>USQP01000108.1 GCA_900556945.1 uncultured Clostridium sp. | reverse complement strand
CAATTTATGCAGAATACAACATAAATCACGATAGTATTGATGTTTACACAAGTGCCGGATATATGCTTCGCATTGATTGCTGGAAAGCTGAAAAAAATCTAAAAACCACATACGGATCAGAATGTGCGCTTACTTCATTGGCTGTGGATGAGCCTTTGGAATATGCAAGATTATATCTTGAGGGTAATTTACAGATGTGGGTAGATGCAGAAGACTCACTAGAGTTATAATCCTTATCCATATAAATAATATGCAAATATATATCCCATCAATATAGCGAATATACTGAAATAAAAGTATCTTTATAATCAATTTTAACCAAAAGAATATGTTCTTAGAGGAGGTGTCTCCCGAAAGAACATATTCTTCTATTATGGGTAATTATAAATATAGAACATGCTTTTCTTGTGCTACAATTTCTTCACTATGAGTTACAACAATAACTGTTTTTCCCTGTTCACTTAACTCATGCAATATATTCATAACAATCTCACTATTTTTTTTGTCTAAGGAACCAGTTGGTTCGTCTGCTAATACAATCGAACATTTCTTTAGCATTAAACGAGCTAACGCAACTCTCTGCTGTTCGCCACCAGATAATTGATAGACTTTTTTGTTAATTACTTTCTGTAAACCAACTTTTTCAAGAGCTTCATTTATTGAAATATCCGTTCTACCTGATTTTTTTATTATTTCTAGATTTTCTTTTACTGTTTTGTTTTCCAAAAGGGCAAAATTTTGAAATAAAAATCCAACAACTTCTTTGAAATATTTCTGCTTTTTTCCTTTTTTTGCCACATCAAAACCATTCACAATAATAGAACCTTTGTCAGGAGTTTCAATACCTCCAATCATATTAAGTAAAGTACTTTTTCCGCATCCACTTTCGCCACTAATTACCAAAAAACGGCTATCTGGAATTTCCAAATGAAAATTTTTGAACAAAATTTTATCATTATATGCTTTGCATAGATTTTCAATTGTTATCATAAGCAACCTCCTTTTAATGATTTCGGTATGTTTGTTTTTTCAACAATTGTGATATTAAAGAAAATAATTGTAAATTCTATTAGTGCCATAAATGAACTAACAAGAATGCTAATTCCTACTTCAGTCTGTACCGATAATAAAGAATAGATAAGCATACCTACTAATATCACAAAATTTTCCACTACAATCATTTTAAGAAGTGTTTTGTGCCGTTCAAATAAACTATATCCAAAGATTTTCATCAAGGAAATTTTCATTGCATTTTCTCGGAACTCTAGTCTACTTACTGTAACAATAATCATAATATTTAAAAGCAATACAATCGTACAAAGAGAACTTAAAAATCCCACGAGTTTTATTAAAAATGTGTGATTATATAAATACTGTTCATGTACGTTTGTAATTACTAGCTGATAATTTCCAAGCATATCTTCATACTTTTTGCTGATATTTCTTAGCTGTTTTTCATCACATTGAAATAAAACTGCTCCTGCTTTATAGCTTTCAAGATACCCACCATTGACTGCTAAATCTTTGTTTGCCTGATAAATAATTATCGGATTTTTGCTTTTTTCGATACCATTTATTCTACTTGTATCTAAATAGGAAAAGTATTCTGTTTCGCTATACTCTATGTACTGAATATTTAATTGTTGTAAATTATCATGATTTAAAACATGGCTCAAGGAGTCATAGGCTAATTGCTTGTTTTTAGCAAAATATCTATTCTTTGGAATGAAAATAATCAAATCAGAAGATTCATTCTCTACTGCATTTATCTGCTTCGTAAAACCTTGTAACATATCTTTTGCATGATTATTTACATATATCACATCATTTTTATCATTTAAAATATTCAAGCATATTACAGGCTTTAATGTGTTATATTCATTCTTGTATAGTTTATTCCAAAAAGCTTCTTCTTTTTCAGCATTAAAATCAGTAGTCTTTACGGTAAAATAATTTGCATCATAATATTCTTCTAACAAATGTTCATTTGTAAATAGGTTATTATGAATACTACTAATATTAGTGGTAATTGTAAAAACAGCGGCTACCCCTGCTATAAATTTTAACGAATAAATTAAAAAATCCACTCCTCTTTTGTGTGTTGCATTTGCGAATGCCTTTCTAATATCAAAAAAGCAAAAAGAACAATATGGAATAGTGGAAAGAATAATTCCAATGGAATATAAAATTGTGACGAGTCTATTCTCATATGCTCCCGATATATAATTTGACAGCAATATTTTTGCAACAATAAATAATGCAATGTCAAAAGTTACATCGAATAAAGCAGCCTTAAATGCTATGAAACCAGCACTTTCTCCTAAGGAAACTCGTACAACAACCTCTTTTTTTCGCCTAACCACTTCAATTACATTTAGAACAATCATCAATGCAATAATCATACCCCATATAATAAAAATCATGTCCTTTTCCGTAGAATTCCAATATTCTGGATAAGTTAAGCTATATTTTTCTGATAATTTCTGATATGCAGAGATAATATTGTCCTCATTTCCTATGTATGAGATAAAGTTTTCATAACCCACAGAGGTACTTTGCAATTCTGAGAGATTATGAAATTTTACTTTCGTAATTCCGGAAACTAAAGCGGTATATTCTGATTCTTCTATGTTTGCAGTATTTTTTAATGTTTGTCTGATTACTTTATCATCGCCATAAATATGAAGTGTTGAAAGGTATTTATTATTGATTTCATTGTACTGAGAAAAAATATGTACATCATTCTCCGTTGCAGTTTCTGATACATCTTTCAGAAACTGCGACATATCTTCACTAGCAACTTCATAGCGTGATGACGTAAAATATGCTGTAGAAAAGTTCCAAAGCTGATCTTGAAATATTTCAGATTGCATAAGTATTCCAAAAATCAGGAAACAAAACAAACATAAGTTTTTAATTGCTTTCATTTATTTCAACCCCAGATTCCATACTTTATTTGCTTTTTCAAATATCGTAGTCAATATTGTGCTATTTTCATCAACAATCCATTGATCTTCTTGATCTTCAGCTTTTTTGCTACTTGACAACATAATTTGAGTATTCAAATCCTTATAGTCATTAAATAGCACGCCTTGACTTATTCCTTGGTGAAATGGTTTTATCCAAATAATTAGTGCATATCGAACATCTGACTCAGCTATCGCAAGATTTCCATTCCAAAGCAAATAATCAGGGACAGACACACTATACTGGAATCCATCTTTATCTGTGTAAATTTTTACTCCAGATTCTTCTATTTCAGGGAAGTCTTTCTGAAATTCGTTATATGGTTTATAACTCCCGAAGTACCAAAATAAATTATAGCAACAGAACAAAATAACCAAAACAATTCCTATATATTTTATTTTTTTCTTCATTTATATACACTCCACAAAAAAGAGTGGTTGGAATTCCAACCACTCAGCCATTATCCCGAACCTTTGTTTAGTAGCTATTACCGTAGGTAATACTATTTCCTTTATGAGCAACCTCAATTTTAGACCAATTACCTTTACCAACATTTGAACCCGAAAAAGAACCATTTCCATTCTTGACATATGCGTAATGATCTTTAGTTGAATGATATGCGTGTGCATAATCTTCATTAATAGCAAGAGTATTATAACCATAAGTCAAAACACCTTTTCCGCCATCAGATGTAGTGCTCAATTCCCACTTTTTATCAAATGTCTTATTCCCGTTTGTAACAGAAAATGCCATTACTGGAATTGATGAAGAAATTAACATTGCACTAATAGCTACCCCTACAATCACTTTCTTTGCTCTCATAAGTTTTACCTCCTTTGATCTGCTGTATTTCTATTTATATTTTATCAAATATTTTGTATCTAGTCAATCAGTATCTTGACTTATATAGCGTCGAATTGTAAGATATATTCCTTGTAAAATTAACCAAAAGAACAACAGATTTATTGATAATGCTTTTTTAATTACTTCTCCAAAATAAATGATGACAGCCGCACTTGTCAGTATCATCAGTAGGGTAATAACATCCCAACAGTTTTTCTTATATAATTCTATAACCTTTATTTCTATCAGTATTGCCAGTATCCCTGTCCCTGCCACACATATTCCAACAACCAATATCATCAATAACCAATATATGATTCCGGCTATAATCTCATTTGGAATTTTTGTGCTGATTTGTGCCACAGATTGCCCGGCATCAATCGTCCAACCGATAAAAGTTTGTATGAATG
>USQP01000107.1 GCA_900556945.1 uncultured Clostridium sp. | reverse complement strand
CTACGCGTCTCGTGGGCTCGGAGATGTGTATAAGAGACAGATTTTATAGACAAGAAAGTAAGACTACTTTAATCATCTATTTAACTCTAAGATTTTTAGTTATTGTATGTATGATTTTAGAATGTTTAAAAGGTAATTGGGGAAATGTATTTCTATGTTTTCTTACTCTCATTTTATATTTAGTTCCCTATTTAGTGGATAAAAAACTGAATATTGATCTACCAAATGCTATGGATATTATTATTTTTCTATTTATCTTTTCTGCTGAGATTTTAGGAGAAATTCAAAATTTTTATGGAACTATTTCTTATTGGGATACAATCTTGCATACATTAAACGGTTTTCTTTGTGCTGCAATTGGTTTCTCTTTAGTAGATATTTTGAATCAAAGCAAAAAAGTTCCCATTGACTTATCTCCTATCTTCGTTGCTGTTGTTGCTTTTTGCTTTTCCATGACAGTTGGCGTTTTATGGGAATTTTTTGAATTTGGTGCAGATACTTTTGTTAGAACCGATATGCAAAAAGACCGAATCATTCAAAGTATATCTTCTGTTTCTTTACATCCAGAAGGAAAAAATATTCCTATTGTTTTGAATGATATTGAAGAAACAGTTATTTATAGTCATAATTCAGATGGACAGTTGGTTGAAACTACGATACCAAAAGGTTATTTAGACATTGGAATCATTGATACAATGAAAGATCTACTAGTCAACTTTATAGGCGCTCTTGTTTTTTCAATTTTAGGTTTTTTATACATAAAAAATAGAGATGATTATCAGTTTGCAAAAAACTTCATCCCTAAAGTAAAAAATAAAAAAACAGAGTAAATCTGTAAGCCGGGTTCTGTCGTTTAAAATAGTCATTTATCTAGGATAACTATTGCTAGTTACCTCTAGCCACGCAATTTAAGAAGGCACCGAGCAGGCTTAATCTTCTTATTTAGGTGTTGCTCCAGATGGGGTTTACACAGCCCACTATGTCACCATAATGGCGGTGAGCTCTTACCTCACCTTTTCATCCTTACCAATAAAAATTGGCGGTTATTTTCTGTTGCACTTTCCTTAAGGTCACCCTCACTAGACGTTATCTAGCATCTTTGCTCTATGGAGCCCGGACTTTCCTCTCGTAATTCCTTTCGGAAATTTACCAGCGACTATTCAATTTACTCTATTTATTATTTTATCATAAAATCCCTTTAAAAGTCTATAGTATTTTTTAATATAAGTATATATTTATTAAATTTGGAAATAATGTCTCTAGGTGGTGATATTATGACAAATAAAGAACTTTTATATGTTGAAGATGCTTTGGGTCATGAAAATTTTATGAAATCATGTAGTGCTAAAACATCAAATCAATTAACAGATCCTACTCTTTCCGCTTATGTAAAGGAATTAGAACAAACTCATACGGAATTATTTAACAAATTTTTAAATTTATTGTAAGGAGGAAATTATGGAAGATAAAGATTTAATGGAAAAAGAATTACTAATCATAAAAGGTGTATGTGATTTATATCTTCATGGTACAATCGAATCTAGTACAGCTGAAGTTCATAGTGCTTTTAAAGACGCTTTAAATACATCCTTAGATATCCAAAACAAACTATATAATTTAATGGCTGAAAGAGGTTGGTATAAAACAGATATAGTAGAACAAACTAAAATTGATTCTGCCAAACAGAAATATTCTGCAAATTAAAAATAGTATAAAAAAAGGTGTTTTACACCTTTTTTATACTATACTGTTTATTTCTTCCAAGATATTTTTGTATTTTATCAAAAAAACAGACTCATCTTGTAGTTCGACTGCATTTTGTAACTCATTTATCATTACATATACTTTACTTATGCTATATTGTTTGCTTACATCAATATTGGTGTTGGTTAATAATTTTGAATAAGAATCTATTGCTTGTTTTGTGTCATTTGATATTTCATTCCAGTTTTTAGAATCTAATTTTGAATAAGCTTTGAATAGATATGATTTTGTTTCTATGACAATTTTATTTATTTCATCCTCCGTCGAATTTTGTATAAATTTTGGAATATATTCATACAGTACGGCTAGTTCCTTTAATGTTTCTTCCTTTTTCTCTTCTTTGGCTACTAGTGTTAAATTATCAAATTCTTTATTAAATCCTAAAATATCTTCTTGACTGATATTCATTTGATATAAATCTAATGTTATCGTCGGGATAGATGAATATAATATTTCAATTTCACTTTTCACATTGCTCCAATTTATTTCATCTGAATTTGTTAGTACTCCATTTGATTCTAAATTAAACTTTTGATTTTTTTGATTGTTTCCATCAGAAGATGGATTACTGGAACCAGAAGAATCTCCACTTGATGAATTTCCATCTGAAGTAGAATTGCCACTTCCTTGGGAGTTTTGTTGTTTAGATGAATTATTACTACTTTCATTTTGACTTTTTGCTTGCTCTGTTATTTCACTTACCGATATATTATAATTTCTAGCTTCTACATTGTTCATCCCATTCAATAAGTTGACTAGTTTTGTTTCTAAAAATTCAACTTCTGAAAGAGTTTTTTCTTTCTGATTATTTTCATTTCCTTTGCTTACATTTGCATAGAGAATGACCGATAATCCCGCAATAACAATAATTAAGAATATATATGCTATTTTTTTATATTTTTTCAATTTTCTAACCTCCATTTTTCTATTTTTTCTAGTATTTACATTTTTATTTTCGTTTATTCTTCGCATAAATTTTTTTATATTTTTTATACTATTATTAATAGATTTTTTAGGAGAAAAAATAATGGCTAAAATCACTTTATATAGTAATAAAAAAGGCGAATTAAATAGATTTTTAAGTCGTTTTTATAACACAAATTTAGAAATTGAAAATCACTTAAAATGGGAAAAAGAATCTGCCAATCCTGTTGAATTGGCAGAAATTATTGGAGCCTTTATTGATAATTCAGATGATTATCTTTTAAATATGTGGCTTTGTCTTGATAAAGATGTTTTTGTAAACGTCACTTCTGAAAATGCTGATTCTATTATTCGTTATTTGTATGAAAGATTTCCTTATTGATTTATTCTCCTGTATATCCCCAAACAATGTTAGCATTGCAATTACTATTCCAATCACTGCTCCAACTTGCTAACGACTCAGTTACTCTTAAATTTATCGTTTGATCTGATGTCCAATATGTAAATGCTCCGAATTCTATATTAATTACACTACTTGGAATTGTTATACTACTTAAACTCGTACAACCCCAAAATGCACTATATCCTATGCTTGTTACACTATCTGGAATTTTTATTTCAGTTAAATTTATGCAATGTAAGAATGCATCAGATCCTATCTTTTCTACACTATCCGGAATATCAACTTTTTGTAGAGCTCCAAATCCTTTTCCCCAATCACTTGCTGCAAAAGCTGCTCTTCCTATTTCTGTCACAGTATTTGGTATTTCAATTGTTTTTATTTCCGTACAAAAACTTCTACTATCAGTATTAGATCCATATGAATTAACCTGAATCTTTGTGCATCTGCTAGGAATTTTCATTTTGACTTCATTCTGCAATTTGTCTGTATATCCTACAATTAAATTATAACCTTCTTCTCCTTCTATATCACTTCCCCATTCAAAACACTCTTCTGGTGTTGCTGTTTTGTCCCATTCTTCTTCATTAAACGGTTCTGCAATATTTCCCTTTTTATCTATATACATAGTATTTCCATCTAACATTACCTCAATTGGAAAATCATTATTCTTTACAGAAAATCCATTTCCTTTTAAATTGTTTATCAATCTTTCCTTATCTAATTCTCCATTTTCTGAATAACTCGCCATTACAGCTAACTTTTTTAATTCATCCATCTTTGCTTGTGTTGTTTCTTCTTGTGCCTCATTTGCCTTGGTTAAGATTCCATTGTCACCTGTTAAAGTTACTATTGTCACTCCTGCTAAGATCAGAAGTACAATAATTGTAATTACCAAAGCAATTAACGTAATACCTTTGTTATTTTCCTTTCTTAATTTTTCTTTTTTCATTTTCTTCCTCCTTTTATTTATATAAATTTAAAATATTAAAAACTTTTGAAAACGCAAAAAAGACAGCAACAAAAGTTGAATTTCCTCAACTTCTGCTACTATCTTTTTTATTTGTTTTATATTTTATTAAACTATCTGTGTGTGTGTGTGTGTGTGTGTGTACTCCCACAAGGGTTTTAGCTTCTGCT
>USQP01000106.1 GCA_900556945.1 uncultured Clostridium sp. | reverse complement strand
CGCGTCTCGTGGGCTCGGAGATGTGTATAAGAGACAGTTTCAAGTGTTCTTTTAAATTTAATTATCTAATATTTTCCAAGTACCTTGACTTTCATAGTCGGTCTCTAAATCTATTGCCGAACCTGGTAAAGAAACAACAGGTCTAATATAATAAGTCATCGAATATGAATTAGTAGTAGAACTATAAAATAAAGCACTAGAATTTATTCCGCTCGCACCCATTATTTTTAAAGCAAATACACATTGATCTGACCATGGAATATCTGTACAACGAGTAGCTAAAAAACTGTCTCCATGTATACTTTTATTCGGCAGATAAAATAAATCATAATACATATTGGACTTATCTGATTCCTCTCTTGTATCTGCATCCATAAAAAGTGTAGCCATTGTAGTTTGAGGTTGATACCAATTTCTTGCTTCTACTTCGATAGAATTAGTAGCCCTACCATATGTCTGTGTAATTAATGTATTTTGTTCACTCTTTTCTAATTTTCCGTTAATAACTTCTTCATCAATTTTAGCCTTATTATTTTCTGTCTTTTCTAGCGACCATATATATGGATAATATCTTCCACTACTATAGACAGAAGAATCTCCATAAAACAGTCCTCTACCATTAGATACAGCATAATTATGATAGTCCCATTTATCTATATCCATCTTTTTTTGAACATCTTCTAGTTTCAAACTTCTTGATATCGCATTCAATTTCTTATTACTATATAAAGTATTGCAATAATCATCTAATAAATAAACTCCATTATTATACCCTAAAGCTCCACTGAATGAAACCTTTTCTTCCGTCCATAAATCACTTATTAATAATACCTTATTATTAGTAATATCTAATACTCTCCATTCAAACTCCTTTTTATTAACAATTTGATTACTTGTATATCCTGTGTATTCAGCTAAAAACTCATAAGAACTTTCATCTGTCTGAGGTTTATAATCCACCAAATCTCCTACTTTAACATATTCTGATATATCTATAATCCAACCTTCTATTTCTGTATATTTAATTTCATAATTTCCATCCTTACTAACAAATGCATCCTCCTTCAATTCTCCAGCATTATATCCTTTACTTTCTATTAACTCTTTCAAATCTTCTTTATTCAACGATTTTCCTTTTTTTACTTTTTCTGTATATAAATCTGCTTCTATCTTCTCAATAATACTTTCTCTTTGCGCATCTTGTGCAGTTTTGCTACTTTGCTCTATCACTCCATTATGATCACTAATGGATCCTAATGTTATTCCTGCTAATATTAATAAAACAATTATCATGATAACTAAAACCATTAGCGTTATTCCTTCTTCTCGTCTTTTCATTCGTATCCTCCTTGCTTAATTTTAAATTTATTGTATACTAAAAAAGAATACTTTGCAAGTATTCTTTTTTAGCTTTTAACTAATTTTCATCAACCGTTTTTTTAATCTAAGACTAAATCATTGTTTCTGTAAACACCTGAACTCTCAATACTATTAAACTCACATATGTCAAAAAAAGTTTCTCCTTTGCAGTCATATTCAAAAAAATCTACGCAATATGAAGATGGAAATTTAGGATTTTTAGATATTTCATCTATCTTTTCTTTTACTCTTTCAATGACATATGGTTCAATTTCTACTAAATCATCTGATGACCTAGAAATGCACCACATTTTGTCGTTTACAACAAAAACTCTCCATTCTCTTTTTCCGTTGTCATCCGAAATAACAGAAAGTTCTTCTGTTACTAATACAGGAGTTGAATTATCAGATATCAGCATATTGCCTCCCATCATACTACACCCTGTAAAGGCAAATAAGCCTTTTCCTCCAGAAAAGTCCATGATATAGCAAACTTTTGAAAACTGCTTTTCTACTGTTTTCAAGAAGAAACTTTTACCATATTTGTTCTCATAGAACTCTAAATTACTCATGACCTCTCCGAATGTAGTTTGTTGAAATTCCCTTTTGACAGGAATATACTTAAACCAATTTTCTACCATCTTTGAATCAGCTTTTGTAACAATTGAGTTACCACCATATTTTTCAAGCGCCTCAAGCAATTCCTCACTTTCTTGTATCTTGCACCGTGGAAAGATTTCTTTATCTTTAATATCCACTTTCCTTCCTTCGCAATCAACAAAAGTCTTAGTTCTTAAGTCAAACAATAACAGTTTTCCTTTTTCTTTAGCCAATCTTACGTCTTCTTGGGCTATTTGATAAAAAAATTTTTCTCTTGAATTTTCATATTGTCCAAGATCAAAAAATACCGAAATATCCCCTGTTTTTGTTGGAAAACAATAATAATCCATTTTCCATAGCCTCCTTAAAATATTTTTTTCACTTAGCTGTCTCATGTCCTTATGTCAAACCAAGGAGAAGCTTTACTAAGTTTCATTTATTATATCATCTATTGTGTATAAAATCAAATACTCTTTTTTTATTTCAAATTTCAACTTTTTTATGAACTATTACTATCAAAAAAGTAAAGCTAAGAATTTACTTGTAACCTTATTACAATTCAACTCTTAGCTTCTCACCTTATTTATTTTACTTGTGACTAGCCTCTGCTAGCAATATAGCATGCTAAATCTACTAATTTGTTTGAATATCCCCATTCATTGTCATACCAAGATACTAATTTTACAAAAGTATCTGTTAATTGAATTCCTGCTGTTGCATCAAAAATTGATGTATGTTCATCGCTAATAAAATCTGATGATACAACTGGTTCATCAACATATTCAATAATTCCTTTCATTTCATTCTCGGATGCCTTTTTCATAACACTGCAAATTTCTTCCATTGTCGTTGGCTTTTCCAAATTACATGTTAGATCAACTACTGAAACATCAACTGTTGGTACTCTAAATGCCATACCTGTTAATTTTCCATTTAAAGATGGAATTACTTTTCCTACTGCTTTTGCTGCTCCTGTTGAAGATGGTATGATATTAGCTGCTGCTGCTCTACCACCTCTCCAATCTTTTTTAGAAGCTCCATCAACTGTTTTTTGTGTTGCTGTTGTTGCATGAACGGTTGTCATTAATCCATCTTTAATTCCAAAGTTATCATTAATTACTTTAGCAAGTGGTGCTAAACAGTTTGTTGTACAAGATGCATTGGATACAATGTTCATACTTGGATCATATTCTGTATTATTAACTCCCATTACAAACATAGGAGCATCTTTTGATGGGGCACTAATAATTACTTTTTTTGCTCCTGCATCAATATGTGCTTGTGCTTTTTCAAGTGTTGTGAACACTCCTGAACATTCTAATACATAGTCAACTCCAATTTCTCCCCAAGGGATATTATGTGGATCCATTTCATTATATACTTTTATTTCTTTTCCATTTACTACTAATGCTCCGTCTTTTACTTCTACTGTTCCATCAAATCTTCCATGAACCGTATCATATTTTGTCATATATGCCATATAATCTGCTGCAATAAATGGGTCATTAATTGCTACAACTTCTACTCCTTCTTTTTTTAGTGCTGCTTGGAATGATAAGTTTCCTATTCTTCCAAATCCATTAATTCCTATTTTTACTGACATAAAAAAATTCCTCCTCTTCTTAGATGATGAATATTTTTTCAAACATCTATGTTTTTTATAGTATTACCTAAATTCCTTTAGGCAATTCCATTCTATACCAAAAAAGAATACTTTGCAAGTATTTTTCTATTTTTTAGTTGTGGTTTTGGAATGGATTAAATTAATGTTCTATTTTATAACTCCTCTTAATCTCTTTACATTTATTATCTGAATATGGTATTATATATATAATTTAAATTGTAGAAAGGAGGTTTAAGTAATGACACTGGATGAAAAACGACAATTGCATAATATTATCATAGAGGCAATACTTTCTCATAAGGATACTTTTTTGATAAATAACATCGTAGAAGAGGTATCAAAAAAGGTGCCTATGGATAAAAAGAAGCTTCTTAATCAAGTAATAGATGCATTTCATCAACTTTTGGAAACAGACTTTATTGTTCCAAGAGATAATGGCAATGATGATGTCGGATTTAGTGTTACTTACCCCCAATAATGGTAGTTTTCTAATGAAACTTCTAAAAATCATAAAGTCCAGCTTAATAAGAAAGCTGGATTTTATGATTTAACATTTTGTAAAAATACATATCCTATTTTTTTATATTATGGAATAGATTATAACTATTTCAAAATCTAACCATATCTGTCTCTTATACACATCTCCGAGCCCACGAGACGCGTAGTAATCTCG